>JANLWD010000185.1:0-9932 GCA_031364345.1 Sphingomonas sp. | reverse complement strand
CAGGGAGACTGGAGCGATGAAGAATGGGTGGCTGAAATGCGGCACCGCGGCAATCGGGCTGACGATTTCGCTTATGACGACGATGCCGACGCTGGCGCAGACCAGTGCATCGCAAGGCCAGCAAGGCGTTGGCGAAATCGTAGTGACGGCGCAGCGCCGCGCCGAGCGAGTGCAGGACGTGCCGATCGCCATTTCGGCATTCTCTTCGGACCAGCTCGAAGCGCGGGGCGTGTCGAACACGCTGCAGCTTGGCCAATATGTACCCAACCTGATTGCGCAGAATAACACCGGGCTCGGGTCGGCCAATGCCTATTTCCTGCGCGGTCTGGGCAACACCGAAACGATCCCGACATTCGATCCGCCGGTCGGCACTTATGTCGACGACATTTACCTCAGCCGTCAGAACGCCAACAACCTCAGCCTGTTCGATGTCGAGCGCGTCGAAGTACTGCGCGGGCCACAAGGAACATTGTTCGGACGCAACACGACGGGAGGCGCGATCAGCGTGATCATGCGCAAGTCCGGCGACGTGATCGGCGGCTATGCCGAAATCGGTTATGGCAGTTACAACAAGAAGCTGGCGCGCGCGTCGATCGACCTGCCGCTGGCGCCGACTTTTGCGATCAAAGTTTCGGGATATTGGCAGGACGACCGGGGTTATGTGACCAATGTGACGACCGGCGAGCGTCAGAACGACGATGACGGCTGGGGTGTTCGGCTTGGGCTGCGCGGCGAGCTGTCCGACATCACGCGGTGGAACGCCAGCTATGCCCATATCGAGGCTAATGGCGAAAATCTGCTGAATTTCGATTGTAACCCGGCCTTGCCGACACAGTGCAACGGGCGCTTTGCGACGTCCGGACTGCGTTCAGGAAACAGCTTGTCGCCGTCGCCTTACGCACCGCTGGTTATTGCGGGGCGCAAAGCGAGTTACGGATCGGGCAACCGAACGGGCACTGACCTGATTACGTCGACACTCGAGGTCGATGTGGCTGACAAGACGACGCTGGCGTTCATCACCGGCTACGTGAATCTGCGTCAGCAATATGCGCTCGATTTTTTCGATGGCCGCGGCGGGCCGAGCATCACGGTACCCAATCCGCCGGTGCGCGGATTTCCGCGCGGTGGCTTCACGATCCTGAACGACGGGTTGAACGAACAATTCACGCAGGAAGTGAAACTGAACGGGCAACTGGCGGGCGGACTGATCGATTATGTCGCCGGCGCTTATTACCTCGATGAATATAACAAGACCGATTTTGCCGACGTTTTTTCGATTTTCAACGCCGCGGTGCCCGGTGGCGTCGGCCTGTTGCTCGGCGATCGGACATTACGCAATACCACGAGCGCGGCGGCGGGATATGTTCAGGCCGATGTCAATGTCGGCATGCTGACGCTGACCGCCGGCGTGCGTTATACCGACGAGCGCAAGACGTTCCGCATTTCGGACAATCGCCCGGCGTGCAATACTGGCGGGGCGTTGCCGGTCACATGCCTCGACAATGCGAATATGGTCGCGCTGTCGGGGCTGCGGATACCGACAACATCGCGGTCGCGACTGTGGACGCCGCGCTTTGCCGTCAATCTGAAGCCGTCGAATGACCTGCTGATTTTTGCCAGTGCGACGCGTGGTTTTAAATCGGGCGGATGGAATGCGCGTGGCACGGTCAATAACCAGTTGCTGCCGTTCGGACCCGAAAAAGTGTGGAGTTACGAAGCTGGCATCAAGTCCGAACTGTTCGACCGGCGCGTGCGTGCCAACGTGACCGTATATTACATGGACGTCACCGATCTGCAGACGCCATCCGCACTCGTCAATGCCAATGGCTCGCTGACATTTCTGACGCGCAATTTCGCCAATTACCGTAACAAGGGCGTGGAAGGCGAATTTACCTTTGCACCCGTCACCGGCCTGAATTTCTATGCCAATTTCGGGTATCAGGACGACGCTTACCGCCTGAATCCCAATGCGCCCGTGCTCGACATTTACGGCATCCAGTCGGTCGCGGCGCAGGCAGCGGCGTGTCGGGCGGCGCTCGCGGCCGGTAACATCGCGGGCGGTGCGGGAACGACGGCATGCGCGGCCGGCATTGTCGATCCGCGCGGAAACGTCGCCACGCCGGTCCGCACGCCCGACTGGACGATTGCGCTGGGCGGCAGTTATAAAGCACCACTCGGCGGCGGCTTGTCGCTGACGCCTTCGGTAAATGCGAGTTACCGCAGCCGCCAGGAAGTCGGGACCAGCAACCTGACGATTTACAATAGTGCGGTGACCGGCACGAACGGCACGTTCCCGGCCAATCTGACAGGCGCCGGTGCGCTCATCACCGGATCGAACAGCGCGCCGGCGTGGCTGGTCAATGCCGGACTTGCGCTCAAAGGAGTCGATGATCGCTGGACGCTGTCGGCCGAATGCAGCAATTGTTTCGACAAGAGTTTCGCGCAATCGACACTGGCCAATTACACATATCTGAATACACCGGCACAATGGATCGTCCGCGCGCGATATAAATTCTGATGCAGGAGAGCAGCGATTGAGCGAGTTCAGGCTTGGCACGAAACCGCTGATCGCTGCGCTGGTCGGCGTCATGTGCGGCGCGTCGCCGCTGCCGTTCAATGTCCTGCCGCTGGTGATGGGTCCGATCCATGCCGAAACCGGCTGGAATTTCAAAACGATCAGTGCGGGCATCACGGTTTTCGGCGTCATCGCATCGTTGACCGCGCCGTTCGTGGGGGGATTGGCGGACCGGCGCGGCGTGCGAGTGGTTGCGCTCGTGTCGCTGATCCTGTTCGGCCTGAGTTTTGCGGCAATGTGGTTTGTCCCGCCGACAGTTGCGGGCTGGTTTGGGTTTTGGGCAGTCGTCGGCTTTGTCGGCATCGGATCGACACCGGTGACATGGAGCCGCGCGATCGCGATGTGGTTTGCGCAAAATCGCGGGCTGGCGCTGGGCATCATGCTGATCGGAACAAGCATTGCCGGGCTCATCGTGCCGCAGATCGCTCAGCGCGCGATCGAGGCAGGCGGCTGGCGGCTGGCGTTTCCGGTCCTGGCCTTGTTGCCGTTACTGGTCGCGTTGCCGCTCGGGCTGGCGTGGTTTCGTGAACCGCGTGCTGACGAACGGCCCGCAAGCGTCACCGACGCGCACGGCCAGGTGGCGGGGCTGACGCTGGCGCAGGCTGCGCGCGGCTACCGCTTCTGGGTATTGTTCGCCTCGATCGCGATCATCGCGCTGGCTTATGGTGGCGCGCATATCCACATGGCACAGATTGTCGGGCTTCACGGATTTGCGCCGAAAACCGCGGCCGGCGTGATGGGCGTCGTCGCGCTCGGCATTCTTTCGGGGCGCGTGATCGTTGGTTTGCTGTTCGATCGCTTCTGGGCGCCGGGCGTTGCGTTCCCCGTCCTGCTTCTCCCTGCGGTCGCCTGTGTCATGCTGATGGGCACTGGTGGCAGTTTGGCGCTGTTGATGACAGCCGGTTTCATGCTGGGCTTTGCAGCAGGCGCCGAAAGCGATGTGATTGCATATCTTGCGGCCAGATATTTCGGCATGGCGCATTATGGCCGGATTTACGGGCTGCTTTACATGCCGTTCGGGCTGGGATCGGCGATATCCCCAATCCTGTATGGCGCGGTGCGCGATGCGACCGGCAGCTATGACATGATGTTGATCGCGGCGGGTGCGATGTTCGCCGTCGGTGGCGCATTGCTGCTGGCGATGGGTCGTTATCCGGGTGCGGTCGACCAAAAGGAGGCATTCGCCTGATGGCCACACAAGCCAAACTCGGCCTTTTCGACCAGTTCGCGCCGGGTGCGTTGATCACTGACGCGCGCGAATGTGCATTTTACGCGCAGGATGTCTTTACCAAAGGGCCTCAGCCGGTTGCGGTATTTCGCCCGCGATCGACCGAAGAACTCGCCGCCGGAATCGCAGCGGCAACACGCGACGGCATTGCCATCATTCCGCGCGGCGGCGGCATGAGCTATACGTCGGGCTATGTCGCGCCGGCGGCGGGCGCGCTCATCGTCGACATGGGGCGGATGCAACGCATTCTTGCGATCAACGAGATCGACATGACTGTCACCGTCGAGGCGGGCTGCACCTGGCATGCACTGTATGAAGCGCTGCATCCCAAAGGATTGCGGACACCATTGTGGGGAACGCTGTCGGGGCTTTATGCAAGCGTGGGCGGCGGAATGAGCCAGAACGGCCTGTTCTGGGGCGGTCGCGATGGGACGATTGCGCCGACGATCATCTGTGCCGACGTCGTGCTTGCCGACGGCACGATCATGCGCACCGGAAGCGATTTTCTTCGTCCGTTCGGTCCCGACCTGACGGGGCTGTTCGGCGCCGACGCCGGGGCATTCGGTGTCAAGGCGACGATCACCCTGCCCATGGTTCATGATGGCGCGGCATTTGCCTATGGCAGTTTTGCGTTCGACGCGCCCGCCGATTATTGCGCAGCGCTGAGCGAAATTGGGCGGCGCGGCCTGGCGGCCGAGGCATTTGGTTTCGATCCCTTTCTTCAAGCGCAGCGAATGAAGCGTGACAGTCTGATCAGTGATGCAAAATCGCTGACATTGATGATGAAGTCGCAAGGGGGTTTCTGGAAGGGGTTGAAGGAAGGCGCAAAAGTGGTCGCAGCGGGGCGCAGCTTCCTCGACGACTGCAAATTTTCGATCCACCTGATCTGCGAAGGGCGCCATCAGAGTGCTGTCGATGCCGATATGGCTGCCGTCGAAGCCATCGTCGCAGCGAACAACGGCCGCGTCGTCGAAAACACGATTCCCAAAATCCTGCGCGCCAATCCGTTTCCACCGCCCAATTCGATGGCGGGACCTGAAGGCGAGCGCTGGGCACCGATTCACGGCGTCGTCAAACATTCGAAAGCGCTCGAAACGATCGACGCGCTCACCAACCTGTTCGAAACGAATGCCGCCGATATGGATCACTTGGGTGTCGGAGCGGGTTACATGTTCCTTGCCGTCGGCACGACCGGGTTCCTGATCGAGCCGTGTTTTTACTGGCCCGACGAGCAATGGGATATTCACGGCCGGTTTATCGAGGATTCGCATTTCGCCAAACTGCCCGTCCACCCGCGCAACGACGAAGCGCGTGCGCTTGTCGAGAAACTGCGCGCCGACGTGATCGACGTCTTTGGGCGGATGGACGGCATCCACTTTCAGCTGGGCCGGACATATCCGATCAGGGACCGCAGCGACCCGCGCGGCTGGGCAATCCTCGAGGCGGTCAAAGCGAATGTCGATCCGCACGGGCTGATGAACCCGGGCGCGCTCGGCCTGTGAGCATGTATGCCGCGCTTGCCTTGCAACTGACGGCGCAGTCGGTGGAAAATGTCGCCGATCCGCGGGCGCAGATGCTCGCGATGGTCGATGACGTTGCGACGAAGCTTCGTCTGGCGACCATATTCATCGAACAATATGGCGGCGTGCCAGTGCGCTTGGTCGTGCTGCCCGAATATCTGTTCACGAGCTATCCGGGGCGAGTTCCGATACCCGATTTTGCGCGGGCCGTCGCGTGGGCAATCGACGGACGTGAATATGCAGCACTCGGCAAGATCGCGCAGGATCAGGGGCTGTTCCTCGCTGGCAACGCTTATGAGGCCGATGCGCATTTTCCCGATCTGTATTTTCAGACCAGCTTCGTCATTGCGCCGTCGGGCGATGTCGTGCTGCGTTATCGCCGGCTGAATTCGATGTATGCGCCGACGCCGCACGACGTGTGGGACAAATATCTCGACATCTACGGCATCGACGGGGTTTTTCCGGTGGCGCGGACCGAAATCGGCACGCTCGCTGCGATCGCCTCGGAAGAAATTCTCTACCCCGAAATTGCGCGGGCGCATGCGCTGCGCGGGGCCGAGGTTTTCGTACATTCGTCGAGCGAAATCGGATCACCGCTGCGCACGCCCAAGATGATTGCCAAACAGGCGCGTGCGTTCGAAAACATGGCGTATGTCATTTCGGCGAACACTGCGGGGATCAGCGGCACTGGCGGCTGCGTGCAAAGTGCCGACGGCAATTCGATGGTGGTCGATTATAAAGGGAACATCATGGCGGAATCGAACGCAGGCGAAACATTTACGGCATTTGCCGATATCGATCTTGCCGGATTGCGCGCCGCGCGACGGAAACCGGGGATGACCAACATGCTGTCGCGCCAGCGGACCGAATTATTTGCACCCGTCTATGCAACTGCCCGTCATCAGCGTGCCAATGCCCTGATCGTGGATGATACTGTCCAGATCCCCGATCGCGACCATTTCAACAGAGTGCAGGGCGAAACGATCGAACGGCTGGCCAAGGATGGATTGATATGACCGCAACCGATGTTCCGCCGCCCTATACCGCCGTCGAACGTCACGGCGTATTTCCCGACGTTCGCCATGACGAGGCCGCGCGGTTCAACTTTCTTGCCAATCTGAACAAAGCGCTCGCCGGTTTCAGTGCAGGCAACAAACTGGCTTATGACAACCGCGTACTGCCGGCATTCAGGGCCGAGCATGGCCGCGAGCCCGCCGACCGCTTCGAAATTCGCCATGCCATGAACCGCGATCCGTGGCATCGATACTGGTCCGCGCTGAAACGAAATTCGATGGAAATGCGCCAGCAGAATGGCCGGTCGATGGTGCTGCGGCAACTCGACGAACTCGATGCGCGGGTCCGGCAATATAATGAGGGGCGTGACACGCTGGTCCTCAACCCGGATGTGTCCGTGCCGCGCTATCAGGCTGCGATCGACATTCACTGCATGCCGGGCAGCTATCACGGCGAAGAGCAGCCGGGCGACGTGTCGGCGGGTGCGAATTATGATTGCGGGATTTTTGCGACGACCGGCGGCGGGCTTGGCGCGCTGAGCGATGGCGGCGGTCAGGCACTGGTCGACTGGATCCGGCGAGAGCGCCCGGGCTGGGCACCGCGTCGCATTCTCGATCTCGGCTGCACCATCGGGCATAATATCGTGCCGCTGGCGCTGGCGTTTCCTGACTGTGAAGTCATCGCAATCGATACCGCCGCGCCAAGCTTGCGTTACGGGCATGCCCGGGCGCAGTCGCTGGGCGCATATAATCTGACTTTCATGCAGATGAATGCCGAAGCACTCGACTTTCCCGACGGGCATTTCGATTGGGTTCAAACGACCATGTATCTTCACGAATTATCGGGAAAAGCATTGCCGCGGGTCATTCGCGAAGGCGTGCGCGTGATGGCGGCGGGCGGGCTGATGCTTCACCTCGAACAGCCGCAATATTCGGACGAGATGCCGCTGTACGAACAATTTATCCGCGACTGGGACGCGTTCAACAATAACGAGCCGTTCTGGTCGGCAATGCATGCGCTCGATCTGAAATCGATCATGGTCGATGCCGGTCTGCCGCGCGAAAATCTGTTCGTGACGGGCGTGCGCGCGGTTGTCGATGAAGCGATCTTTCCGCGTCAGGACTCGGGTGCCGAGGATCACGGGCGCGCGGCCGTCTGGAATGCCTACGGAGCATGGAAGCCCGCATGAGCGATCCCGTCGACTGGATCGCGCGTGCCGGTGCCAAAGCGAAAGGCAAGCGCCCAGCCTATTCCGAAGATCCGGCAATCGACCGCACGCTGTCGATCGTCATGGCGATTGCGGGCGAAGTATCGGTCCTGCGCGAACGGCTCGACACGGTCGAGCGGCTGCTCGATGCAAAAGGGACCATCAGCCGTGCCGATATCGAAACCTACGTCCCCGACCGCGCGGCCGGGATCGAACGCGGCATGCTGACCAAGGAATATATCGCACGGATTTTGCGCGGGGTGCAGCAGGATATGGAAGCGCTTGCCGAAAACGGGCCGAGCGTTGAGGAGCTCAGTCACGACCTGAAAGCGCTTTAGCGGGCGCTGTCCTCGGCATAAGCGGCGATCGTCAGCGCTGTTCCCATTTGTTCGATCAGCGCCTGCCGACGAAAAAAGCGCATGAGGCCGCTGGTCCCCATCCGCGACGGACCGAGGCCCGACATTCCGAAACTTGATTTTTCAGCTTCCCAGACCATCGACGTCAGTGCGCCGTCGTTGATCGAGACCGCGCCTGCGTTAAGGCGCGTGGCAACCCGCTCGGCATCGTTGCCGATGACTGCCGCCGACAAACCGAACATGCTGTCGTTCGCCAGAGCGATGGCTTCGTCGACATGGTCGAACACCGTCACCGGAATGACGGGGCCGAAAGTTTCCTCGCGCATCAGCGCCATCGCCGGAGCCACGCCGGTGATGACAGTGGGACGCAAATAACGGCCGCCACCAAGCGTCTCGACCGCGCCACCCGACAGGACCGTTGCGCCATGGGCGACAGCATCGTCGATCTGCGCCTGAACGATGTCGGCTTGTGCGGCCAGAATAAATGGACCGATGTCCCCGACATCGATGTCACGATCGTTCAGCCGCACCCGGTTTGCCGCATCGACAAGTGCCGCGATGAACGGCGCCGCGATTTCGCGGGCAACGTAAACGCGCTCGATCGATTGACAGGCCTGGCCACTGTTGACGATCGCGGCACGCAGTGCGATCGCGGCCGCACGCTCCGGATCGGCAGTGGCAAGCACGATCATCGGGTCTTTGCCACCAAGTTCGAGGCTTGCCGGAATGAAGGCGTCGGCGGCTGCCACGGCGACCTTGCGCCCGGTCGCGACCGATCCGGTAAATGCAATATAATCGACGGCATAAACCAGTGCAGCACCCGTTGCGCCATCCCCTTCGATGACGACGATCGGTACTTTGGCCTCGGCAATGGCGGTCATCAGCGGGCGGATGAAACGCGGCGTGACTTCGGACGGTTTGACAATTACCGCGCAGCCGGCGGCAAGCGCAGGGATCGCATCAATAAGCGCCAGTGTCAGCGGGAAATTCCAAGGGCTGATGACCCCGACGAGCGGATAGGCAATGAGCCGCGTCGATGTCGTTATCCCGGCGATCGCCGTGGCGGCACCGTTGATGCGGTGTTGCGCGATGATCGAGGCGGCACTGTCGGCCCAGCGACGGATGAGGCGGATCGTGCCGGTCACTTCGATCCGCGAGATGGCCGAGCGGCCGGTGTCGAGCATCAGTGCCGCCGTGATCGCATCGGCATGCCGTTCGATCGCATCGGCCAGCTGGTGCAGCGCCGCAGTCCGATCGGCGCTCGCCCATGATACCTGCTTTGCGCGCAAGGTTGCGGCAACGCTTTCGACAGCATCGGCATCAAGGGTGGCGATTTCATAATCGCATGCGCCCGTCCGCGGATTGCGTATTCTCACTGCTGTACGTCCCACGCATCGACGATCGTGCCGCCGGTCGCGAACCACGCGCCGCGCGATTTCAGGTCATCGATCAGCCGTGTAAAAGCATCGATCCGGTATGGCAGCCCCATGATGTAAGGCGTGATGTGGAGCGGAAGCATGCGCCCGCCGTTCCCGGTGCTTTCAGCCGCGAGCCAGTCAAAGGCGTCGCACATCTGCCCGGCATAGCTGTCCGCCGATTGCTGTTGCACCATGATGATCTGGCGGTCGCTGAGTTCGTGGTTGAGCGGCAGGTTGATGAGGCCATTGTTGAAGCGATACGGCAATTCGTCGTTTACCCAGTCGCAGCAATAGCGGACACCCGCTGCCTTCAGCAGGTCGGGCGTATGCCAGCTTTGCGACCGTGCAATCGACAACCAGCCCGCCGGGCGCACGCCGCTCGCCGGTTCGAGCGTGTCGAGCGATGTCGCGATCAGCGCGCGCTCATCGGCTTCGGACAGGCCGGTTGCGATCGTCCCGTTCATGTCGGTCGAATGTGCGATGATCTCATGCCCGGCCGAAACGATGTCCGCGATGACCGAAGGCGTGCGTTCGGCAATCGCGCTGTTCGCGGCGATCGAGACGCATATGCCAGCCTGATCGAACGCATCGAGCAACCGGTAAAGACCGATCCG
>JANLWD010000183.1:0-9593 GCA_031364345.1 Sphingomonas sp. | reverse complement strand
CCGCTGGACCGGCGCAGGCCGCCGTCATCCTCGATCAGAATGCGCTGTACACGCCGCGCATTCCGGCACCGGGCGAAACCTATGCGTCGCTTGTCACCGTGGCGGGCAACCGGTCGGTGGCGCCGCCGGCGACATCCTTTGTCGATCGCCGTTTCGTCCAGTCGATGACCGCCGGAATCGCGGGCACGTTGTCGTCGGTCGGCATGCAGATCAACCGGCCCTTCGTTCCCGACGGAACGACTGGTGACTTCCAATTCAGTTTGATCGATGGCGATTTCGGCACCGGCGCACGCAACATATTGGCAAGCATCTCGATCCCGTTGTTCGCGGTCAACGCACTGATCGACACCAACGGCCTGCTGACGATCGACATATCCGAACTCGGTTATGCGGTATCGTCGGGCCAGAAATTCAGCATCATGGGACAAGTCAACACAGCCGCCCCCAATTTCACGATTTCGGCACTGCTCGGTCAGGTGTTGCGCGACCCGAACAACCTCAATGGCCCGCCGATCGCATTTTATTCGACCAATTATGCGGGTGGCGCGATGTATTCATTCAACGGACCGTCGCCGCAAATGGTTATGGCCTCCCCCTATGACATCGGTTTCCGGACATTTGTCGACACGGGCATCTCGGCCGTTCCCGAAACCACGACCTGGGCAATGATGATTGCCGGTTTCGGCCTGGTCGGTGGCATGATGCGCGCCAGCCGCCAACGCTCCGGACGAGCCGCCGCGGTCTGAGCGTCGCGCCAATCAGAAAATAGGGTTGCAATCGATTGTTGCAAACGCCGTCGCGGCTGTTAGCCTTTTCCCGGCGCGCGCCGCACGAACGGTTGCGCCGGGGAGAGTGACCGATGAGCGCAACCGAGCTGAAGCCGCACCTGTCGTGGGGACGCATTCTCCAGATGAACCTGGGGTTCCTCGGCCTGCAATTCTCGTTCGGCCTGCAACAGGCGAACATGTCGCCGATCTGGGGTTATCTGGGCGCTGAAGAAAAGAATTTCGCCTGGCTCGGCATTGCCGGACCACTGACCGGGTTGCTGGTGCAACCGATCATCGGCGTAATGAGCGACCGGACCGGTGGACGATGGGGGCGGCGCACGCCCTATTTCCTGATCGGCGCGACGATGTGCTCGCTCGGTTTGTTCCTGATGCCGTTGTCGAGCGCGATCATCATGGCATTCTCGCTGATGTTTCTGCTCGACGTCGGCAACAATGTGACGATGGAGCCCTATCGCGCTTATGTGAACGACCGGCTGAATCCGGGACAGCGCGGAGTCGGTTTTCTCACGCAAAGCGCGTTTACCGGGCTCGCGCAGACGCTTGCCTATCTCAGTCCGACATTGCTTGTCGGGCTTGGCATCACGCAAACCGGCGATGCCGGCGGCGGCATTCCCCAATTCGTGCTGATTTCATTCTGGATCGGTGCATTCCTGTCGGTCACGACGATCCTCTGGTCGATCCTGAGTGTGCCCGAACTGCCACTGAGCACGGCCGAACAAGCGCGGATCGCGGCACTGCCCAAGAATGTCGGCGCAACATTTGCCGAGATTGCCGGGGCCGTCAAAGACATGCCCGAAGCCATGCGGCAAATGGCGTGGATGAGCCTATTTCAATGGTATGCGATGTGCGGCCTGTGGGGATATGCCAATAATTCGGTGGCGCGATCGGTGTTCGGTACCGCCGACAATCAGTCGGTCGCGTTTCAGCAATCGCAGCTGCTTTATGGCAAGGTCGGGGCGCTCTATAATTTCATTGCCTTTCTGGTGGCGCTGTCGATGCCGGTGGTTGCGGCACGAATGGGTGCGGCAAAGCTGCACATGCTGTCGCTGTTCGCCATGGCAGCGGCGTTTTTCCTGTTGCCGATGATCAGCGACCCGACATTGATTTTCGTGCCCGCGATCGGCTTTGGCATTGGCTGGGCGAGCATCATGGGCAATCCCTATATCGTGCTGGCCAACAGCATCCCTGCCGAACGCACCGGCGTCTACATGGGGCTGTTCAATGTGATGATCTGTGCGCCGATGATCGTCTATGCGCTGACCATGCCGCTGCTTTACGAGCCTGTGTTCGGGGGCGATCCGCGCAATGCCCTGATGTTCAGTGGCGGGCTGATGATCCTGGCGGGGATTGCCGTGTCGCGCGTGCGGCAACCGCGGACCATCCTCCAACCGGCATAGCGACTGATCAGGCAACCGTTTGCAGGACAATTGCAATCGATTGTTGAAATCCCCGTCCGAACAGCTAGACACCATCAGCGAACATCAAGGGGAGCGCGTGGATGGCCGGGGCGCCGCAAGTCGAAAATGCGATGCGCTGGCGTCCAGCCGACGTTGCCGCCATCGCTGGCGCACCAGTCGCGACCATCCCCGTCATCGGCGCGGCTGACGTCCTGCCGATCATCGCCGGCGTCGATTTATGGGATGCATGGCCCGTCCAGCATCGCGACGGCCGCACCGCAAAATTCGACGGTGCGATTTTGTGGATGATGCTGTCGGCCCCGGCACTG
Organism: Sphingomonas sp.; assembly: GCA_031364345.1. Taxonomy (GTDB): domain Bacteria; phylum Pseudomonadota; class Alphaproteobacteria; order Sphingomonadales; family Sphingomonadaceae; genus Sphingomonas_O. The sequence continues at coordinate 7,079 of JANLWD010000183.1, read as the reverse complement.
CCCGACCCGATCGACCGGCACGGTGTCGCGCGAATCCGCCTGATTGCGCAGCATGGTCACGAATGGACCGATTGCGGCAATCTGTTGCCCGATGGCCATGCGCCGGGCACGCGCGAATGGGCGGGATCGGCAGTGCTCGGCGATGACGGCCGCACAGTCACGCTCTATTTCACGGCAACCGGGCGGCGCGGCGAACCCTTTTCCTATGAACAGCGCTTGTTCGAAACAACCGGAATTTTGCGTGCCGATGCACGCGCAATCGAATCATGGTCGGTGCCCATCCCGATCGTGACGAGCGACGGGCATCATTATGTCGACACGCACGCGCATCAGGGGGTGCCGGGCCTGATCAAGGGATTCCGCGATCCGGGGTTCGTGCACGATCCTGCTGACGGCTGCGATTACCTCGTCTTCACTGGATCCGATGGCACCGATGATCATGCGTATAATGGCGTTGTCGGGCTGATCGCGCGCACGGCCGGGAGCTGGCAACTTGAATCGCCGATTTACTCGGCGGTCGGGCTTTGCAACGAACTCGAACGCCCGCATGTGCTGGTTCGCGACGGCCGTTACTATCTTTTCTGGTCGACGCAGCGCCATGTCTTTGCACCCGGCGGGCCCAACGGACCGAACGGCCTTTACGGGGCGGTGGCACCGACGCTGCGCGGTCCGTATCGGCCGCTGAACGGAACCGGCCTCGTCGCGGCAAACCCGCCCGGCGAACCGACGCAGGGTTATAGCTGGCTGGTACTCGACACGCTCGAAGTCGTCAGCTTCGTCGATTATTGGGGCATGGCCGGACGAACACTCGCCGATAACCCGGCACTGGTGCGATCGAATTTCGGCGGAACGGCGGCACCGGCCTTTCAGATTGCCATCGACGGCGATACGACGCGCATTTCAGGTTAAGGCGCAGGCGACCGCGCGACGACGGAGTTGCTTGCACATGATACCGCGCACCCTGATCGATACAGCGATCATTCCCGGCGGCGACGAATTGCGCCTGTTCCAGCGCGGCGACGATTTCATGATCGTGCTCGACCGCAACGAATTGATGAACAGCCGGATGAGCGGGTCCGAAGAAGCGCTCGCCGTGATGACTTGTGAACGGCTGCGCGCGGGCACTTCCCCACATATCCTGATCGGCGGTTATGGCATGGGATTTACGCTGCGCGCTGCGCTCGCGGTGTTGCCGTCCGATGCGCGCGTGACCGTCGCCGAACTCGTTCCTGAAATCATCGTCTGGGCACGCGGGTCGATGGCGATCATGACCGGTCGCTGTCTCGATGACTCGCGCGTCGATGTCTACGGCGGCGACGTCGCTGCCGTCATCGGTGCCAACGTCCAGCGATATGATGCCATCCTGCTCGATGTCGACAATGGTCCCGATGGCCTGTCACGGGCAGCAAACGACCGGATTTACACGATGGCGGGGCTTGCATCGGCAAAGGCGGCATTGAAAGCGGGCGGCATATTGGCAATCTGGTCTGCAGGGCCCGATGCCGCCTTTGCTCGCCGGTTGCGCGATTCAGGATTTGCCGTCGAAGAAGTTGCCGTGCGCGCGCGCAGCAACGGCAAGGGGCCGCGCCATGTGATCTGGTTCGCGACCAAGGCCGAGCGTTAGGCCGACAGGCGAACGATCAACTCGGGCGCCATCACGACAGAGGCAGGTTCGGCACCTGCAATACGCCGGAACAACAGGTCGACAAGGTGCGCTGCACCCCCGGCGAAATCCTGGCGCACGGTTGTCAGCCGCGGCACGGTCTGCTGTGCGATCGGCAGGTCGTCATAGCCGATGACGCGGACCTGTCCGGGCACGGCAATCCCGCGCTCGGTCAGGGCATGGATCACACTCATGCCGACGACATCGGAAACCGCGACGATACCTTGTGGCCGCCCGTCGCTTTCGTTCAGGAAAATCTGGATATTGGGATGCGCGTCGTCCGCAGTCAGATGCGCGGGAAAAATGCGCAATCCATCGGCAAGGCCGGCACGCGCCAATGCCGCTTTGCATCCGGCAAGCCGCTGACCGATTTCCTGCGCGCGAGCGTCACCGAAAAAAGCGATGTGGCGACAACCCCGTTCGATCAGATGCGTCGCCGCCAGATCGCCACCGAGAAAATTGTCGGTGCCAACTGAACAGTGCACCTGTTCGGGAACAAATCCGCCCCACACCACCAGCGGCCGATATCGCGCCGCGACTCGGTCGAGCGTCGCGGCCTGATCCGACTGGCCGATTACGATGACGCCGTCGACTCGCCCCGAATCGACGATCCGGTCAAGCCAGTCGTCGCCGCTCGGGATGACGCGCGATAGCAACAGGTCGTAACCACGCTCGGTCAGCGCATCGGCGAGGTGACCAAGCATTGTCATAAAAAACGGATCGGAAATATGCTGGCCGACTTCATGACCGAGCGGAATGACGACGCCGATTGCTCCCGTCCGCTGGATACGCAGATTGCGCGCCATCGCGCTCGGCGTGAAATCATGATCGCGCGCCAGTGCCTGAATCCGGGCGCGGGTTTTAGCACTAATCAGGCCGGCACCGCTGAGCGCGCGCGACACCGTGCCCGGCGAGACGCCGGCGATATCGGCGAGCTCGGCAATATTTCGGATGCGTTTCAATGGTGTGGACGCGGCATCGCTTGTCATATCGGCCATAGTGGTCGGATTTCGACGGTCAGCGCAAGCCTCGGCATGAAAAGAAAGCGAAATCGATTGCAATATAACTTGCAATCGATTGTCGGCAGGATATGTAGCGCGGAGGCGAGAGCAACAGGTCCGCCACAAAATCATCGTTTCGGGAGGATGTTATGACTGTTTCTGGATACCGCGCAGGCGTGTCGGCGGCTGCACTTGGCTTGGCCCTGATCATCGCATCACCTGCATTTGCACAAGCACCGGCGAGTGGCGCCGACGTTGCGGCCGACGACATCATCGTCACCGCAGTCGCCAAGGGACAGAACCGCCTCGACAGTTCGATCTCGGTCAGCTCGTTGAATGCCGACGCAATCCAGGCCGCAGCACCGCGATCGGTCGCCGAACTGTTTCGCAGTCTGCCCGGCATCCGGTCGGAAAGCTCAGGTGGCGAAGGCAATGCCAACATCCAGGTCCGCGGCATCCCGATTTCGACCGGCGGCGCGAAATTCCTCCAGTTGCAGGAAGACGGCCTTCCCGTTCTCGAATTCGGTGACATTGCGTTCGGCAATACCGACATTTTCCTGCGTTCGGATTTCAACACGGCGCGCGTCGAAGCCGTGCGCGGCGGATCGGCATCGACGTTTGCGTCGAACTCGCCGGGTGGGATCATCAACCTGATTTCGAAAACGGGCGCACAGGAAGGCGGCTCGATCCAGGGGACGCTGGGCGTCGACACGCGCAACTACCGGCTTGATGTCGATTACGGCGGCAAGCTGTCCGACACGGTCGATTTCCACGTCGGCGGTTTTTATCGCGTCGGCGAAGGGCCGCGCCGCGCCGGTTACGACGGCAACAAAGGCGGGCAGATCAAGGGCAACATCACCAAGACTTTCGACGGCGGTTTTTTCCGGCTGAATTTCAAATATCTCGATGATCGCGCGATTGCTTATCTGCCAAGCCCGGTGCGCGTAACAGGCACCAATGCCAATCCCAACTATCAGGCATTGCCCGGCCTCAGCCCCAATAATGACACGATCCACAGCATCAATTTCACGCGCGCCGTCACACTCGACGGGCAGAATAACCGTGAAGTCGACGACATCCGCGACGGCATGCATCCGATCGTCAAAGCAATCGGTTTCGAAGGGCAGTTCGACGTCGCCGACGGCTGGACCGTCAACAACAAATTCCGTTTCGCAAGCATCAGCGGGCGGTTCATCTCGCCCTTTCCGGCGACTGCCGACACTGCGCAAAATCTTGCCAACGGCATCGGTGGCGCAGGCTCGACAATCACTTATGCTAACGGGCCAAGCGCCGGCCTCGCTTACGTCAATCCGACGACGTCGAACGCAATCGGCATCGTGTTGTTCAACACAAAGCTCAATGCGCTCGACAACATCACGAATGACCTGCGTCTCAACCACAGCTTCGACGCCGGCAGCGGCAAGGTCGATTTTACTGCGGGCTTTTACAAATCGCGGCAGAAGATCGACATCGACTGGACATGGTCGTCGTATCTGCTCGATGCGCAGGGCAATAATGCCGCACTGCTCAATGTCCGCAATGCCGCGGGCGTGCTTCAGACCGACAATGGCCTGATCGCTTATGGCGCTTCGTTCTTCGGCAATTGCTGCCGCCGGACGTTCAATCTCGATTTCGATACCAGCGCGCCCTATGCCTCGCTGAGCTACAACAGCGGCGGGTTCACGCTTGATGGCAGCGTGCGTTATGACTTCGGTCAAGCGCGTGGTTTTGTCGCCGGCGACGGTCCGGTCGTGGCATTCGATGTCGACGGCAACGGAACGATTTCGGTTCCCGAAACAAAGACGACGATCGTCCCGCTGACGGCACAGCGCCCGGTCAATTACAATTACAGCTATTTGTCTTACTCGCTGGGTGCGAATTACAAGCTGTCGGACGACCTTGCGGTTTTCGGCCGTTACAGTCGCGGCGGCCGTGCCAATGCCGACCGTTTCGTGTTCGGCGGCAACACCAGCCCGACAACCGGCGCGCTTCTGACCGGTGCTCGCCCCGTCGATTTCGTGAAGCAGGCCGAGCTTGGCATCAAATATCAGTCGGGTGGCCTTAACCTTTATGGCACCGGTTTCTGGGCACGGACCGAGGAACAGAATTACGAAGCGACGACGCAAACCTCGACGGCAAACACCTATCGTGCCTACGGCCTCGAACTCGAAGGCAATTACCGCACTGGCGGATTCAGTATTGCGGCTAGCGGAACCTATACCAATGCCAAGATCGTCAAGTCGAACAGCGTGGCCACGATCGGCAACAAACCGCGTCGCCAGGCCGATTTCACATATAAGATCACGCCAAGCTACACGATGGACATGTTCACGATCGGTGCGAGTGCCATCGGGACGACTGCCAGTTTTGCGCAGGACAACAACCAACTGAAATTGCCGGCATTCACGCAAGTCAACGCCTTCATCGCAGTCCGTCCGTTCGAACGCGTGCAGGTTTCGCTCAATGCCAACAACCTGTTCGATGTTGCGGGCTACACCGAAGCCGAGGAAGGTTCGATACCAACCAACGGCATTGTCCGGGCACGTTCGATCAACGGCCGCACGATCGAAGCGGCAGTCAAGTTCGACTTTTAGACGTCACGCCAATTCGGGTCGCAGCGAATTGACATGGGTGCGGCAGCTTTCGGCGGCCGCACCCTTTTTTTCGCGGCGGCATGAAAGCCCGCAGCTACAAAAGCCCCGCCGCGCGCAAGCTGAAACACTGCGCGCCTGCGTTGATCAGGTGATCATACACGTTGATGTCGAGCGCGCGTGCCGCTCGAACAAGGCGCCGGGTTGCGCGGACGTCGGCGGTGCTCGGCGTGGGATCGCCCGATGGGTGGTTGTGCGACAACAGCAATCCTGACGTGCCCAGCCGCAGGGCATCGGCGATAATCGCTCGCAACGGCACGACGACGCGCGTCGCATCACCCGGATATTCCGCGATGCTCAGCACCCGCCGATTGCGGTCGACATGAATGACCCGAAGCGTCTCGATCGTGCACACATCGCCGAAACTGCCCTCGGCAGCGGGGCGTTGCCAATCGAATCGGCTCCGTAATCAATCCGTAATGGAGGAAACGCCGCGTGGTGCGCGGATGCCGGCGCGCCCGCGTGATGCGAGTGTTGCTTTCAAATCTTCAGGGCGCGGTGCGATAAGAAATCCGAAACTCACCGTGCCGTCCTTCGTTTCGACGACATGGTGAATGCGGTGCGCCTGCACGATCCGCTTCATATAAGCCCAGCGTGCGACATAGCCACTGTCCCACCGTTTGTGCACGATGATGTCGTGAAACCCGAGGTAGATCGCACCGTAGCCGGCAATACCAGCGCCAACCCACGTTGCCCATTCACCCCAATAGCCCGACACACCGCCCAGCAGCAACGCGATCGAGGGCGCCGCGAAAATTACGAAATACCAGTCGTTGAGTTCCCAGAAACCGGTGCGCGCTTCATGATGGCTTTTGTGCAGGAACCAGCCGAAGCCGTGCATGACCCAACGGTGCGCGACATAGGCAACACCTTCCATGGCAGCGATCGTTGCAACGAACAAAATTATGCCGGACAAAATGCTCATATCGCGCATATAATCGCGTTCAGCTTTCCGTCACCCTAAAATTTTCACAGATCCGGCAGATTAAAGGAGTTTTTATGCGTGCCATCATGGTCATTCTGCCGCTGCTTGCGCTGTCGGCCTGCGCAACGCCCGAATCGCGCGTGCGCACGGCATTGCTCAACGCCGGCCTGTCGAAACCGGTATCGACGTGCATGGCACAGCGCATGGTCGACCGGCTGAGCCTTGGCCAGTTGCAGCGGCTATCACGACTGGCTGCGCTGCGTGACACGCGCATTCGCGAACTGACCGTGGGCGAGTTCCTCAACAAAACGCGCGCGCTGGGTGATCCGGAGATTTTCGCTGTGGTGACGACTGCGGGGCTCGGCTGCGCGATTGCGTCATAGACGCGCGCGTGCTTTAGGGTGCGGCACCGCAACAAGGAGCGCGCCGACGTGAATATACACGAATATCAAGCCAAGGAATTGCTCGCAAAATTCGGCGTGCCGGTTCCTGCGGGATATGCGGCGATGTCGGTCGACGAAGCCCTCGCCGCAGCGGCGAAGCTGCCCGGGCCGCTCTATGTTGTAAAAGCGCAGATACACGCCGGTGGCCGCGGCAAAGGCGGCGGAGTGAGAGTGGCACATTCGCTGGATGAAGTGCGCGAGTATGCTACTGAAATTTTAGGCATGCAATTGATAACACATCAGACTGGCGCGGCAGGCCAGACGGTGCGGCGCTTGTTGATCGAGGAAGGCGCAAACATCAGCAAGGAATTTTACGTCGGTATGGTGATAGACAGAAGCAGGCAGCGCGTGGTGTTGATGGCGAGCAGCGAAGGCGGCATGGAGATCGAGGAAGTG
>JANLWD010000182.1:0-4259 GCA_031364345.1 Sphingomonas sp. | reverse complement strand
ATGAGGCCTGCTGGTTGACCTGTTCGCTGCTGCGGTGCAGCACATGGCCATGATCAAATCCGATCCGACGCGGCCCGCCCCGCCGCTGTCCACGGCGACACAGTCCGCACCGATCATGCAAAATCCCGACATCCGTTTTCTTGGTCGCATCTTGGGCGATGTCATTCGAGAACTCGGTGGTGAGGCCTTGTATCGGCGCACCGAATATATCCGATCAACGTCAGTCGACCGTCATCGCGGAGTCGCGGGCGCCGATTCCGTCGACAGTGGGATCGACGCACTCACGCTCGATGAAACGCTCGATTTCGTGCGCGGATTCATGCTGTTTTCGATGCTGGCGAATCTGGCCGAAGACCGGCAGGGCATCGCCGCAGAAAATGGTGCCGACGTTACTCAGGTGGCGGCATTGCTGGCGCGGCACGGTATCGACGGCGCGGCGGTTTGCGACATGGTGAGCCGGGCGCTCGTGATGCCGGTGCTGACCGCGCATCCGACCGAAGTACGGCGCAAGTCGATGATCGATCACCGCAACCGGATCGCAGCACTGATGGAATTACGCGACGCCGGTGCCACCGAGACCGTCGACGGCGATACTGTCGATGCCGCGATTGCGCGTCAGATTGCCTTGTTGTGGCAAACACGGCCCTTGCGGCGCGAGCGGCTTTATGTGGCCGACGAAGTGGAAAATGCACTGGCCTGGCTGCGCGATGTGTTTCTGCCGACTCTACCGGCGCTCTACGCGCGCTGGGACCGGGCATTGGGCCACCGGACGGCCTCGTTTCTGACAATCGGAAGCTGGATCGGCGGCGACCGCGATGGCAATCCATACGTCGATGCGGCCGCGCTTAATCTGGCGACCGGGCGCTCGGCCGAAACCGTGCTCGGCTATTATCTCGATGCGGTGCACGCACTCGGTGCCGAGCTGTCGATCTCAACCGAACTGGCCGTGGTCGATGCCAGCGTCGTAGCGCTTGCCGAGGCAAGTGGGGACACCGCGCCGAGCCGAGCTGACGAACCTTACCGGCGCGCGCTGTCGGGAATTTATGCACGGCTGGCGGCGACATTCGAAGTGCTGATCGGCAAAGCACCGCCGCGGCCGTCGACGCTGCACGGCACGGCATATCCGGATCCTGCAACGTTCCGTGCCGATTTGCGCACATTGGCCAAAGCATTGGAAACCGGACCGCTGGCGACCGGCGGCGCGCTCGGGCGGCTCATCCGCGCGGCCGACGTGTTCGGTTTTCATCTCGCGACGCTCGACTTGCGCCAGAACAGCGATGTCCACGCCCGAGTTGTCGCTGAATTGCTCAGTGTCGCGGGTGCCGAGGCTGATTATGAATCGCTCGACGAGCCGGCGCGCGTCGACCTGCTCCGTCGCGAGCTTGCAAGCCCGCGTCCGCTATCGGGCCCCAACCTGTGTTATGGTGCCGAAACGCTTTCCGAAATGGCGATTTTTGCCGCCGCAGCACAAGCCAAGTCGCGATACGGGGATGCGGCGATTGCCCGTGCAATCATTTCAAAAGCCGACAGCGTGTCCGATTTGCTTGAAGTCTTCATCCTGCTCAAGGAAGTGGGGCTGTACGCCCCCGGCCGCGCCAACATCATGGTCGTGCCGTTGTTCGAGACCATTGCGGACCTTGAAGCGGCGCCGGCGATCATGGCTGCATTTTTTGCGCTCCCTGAAATGGCGGCGCTCGTTGCGGGCGCGGGGCATCAGGAAGTGATGGTCGGCTATTCGGATTCGAACAAGGACGGAGGCTATCTGACCTCGACGTGGCGCTTGTATCAGGCAAGCCTTGCACTGGCGCCGGTGTTCGAGGCGGCTGGGACCGCGATGCAATTATTCCACGGGCGCGGCGGCGCGGTCGGTCGCGGCGGCGGGTCCTCGTTCGCTGCGATCCGTGCGCAGCCGCCGGGAACGGTCAAGGGCCGCATCCGCGTAACCGAACAGGGCGAAATCATTGCCGCCAAATATGGCAGCCGCGAAAGTGCGGCAATCAATCTCGAAGCGATGGCGGCGGCAACAATTCTTGCGACCATGGAACCCGAAGGCGTCAGCGCGGTCGATGCCACGCGATTTGCCGGAGCGATGGACGCAATTTCGGGTGCAGCGTTCAGGGCCTATCGTGGGCTGGTTTATGACACCGTTGGATTCCGCGCGTTCTTTCGCCAGATGACGCCGATTGCCGAGATTGCGACGCTCAAAATAGGATCGCGACCCGCCAGTCGAACGAAATCGGACGCAATCGAAGATCTTCGCGCCATTCCCTGGGTATTCAGCTGGGCACAGGCGCGTGTCATGCTGCCTGGCTGGTACGGCGTCGGGACCGCTTTTGAAGGTTTTGCCGATAAGGGGCTGTTGCGCGCGATGGCGGAGGAATGGCCGTTCCTGCAATCGGTGCTGGCGAACATGGAAATGGTTCTGGCCAAATCGGACATGACAATTGCGGCGCGCTATGCCGGACTGGTCGAGGACCCGGCGATGCGCGAAGCGATTTTCGGACGCATCCGTGACAGCTGGCAGCGGTCGCACGACCAATTGCTGATGGTAACCGGGCAGTCGCGATTGCTCGAACGCAATACGGTGCTCGATGCGTCGATCCGTTTGCGGACGCCGTATATCGAACCGCTCAACCTGCTTCAGATCGAATTGCTCAAACGGCACCGCAGCGGCGAGCGCGATCCGCGGATCGGCGAGGGGATACAATTGTCGATCAACGCCATTGCCACGGCGCTGCGCAACAGCGGTTGATCTCCTCAACGCGGCATTAACCAATGCCTGTTACGGCGCCGGTAATGGAACTGCGGTTGCTCGAGAATGCAAAATTGAGCGGTGACGTCATCGTTGTCGACGACAGCCGGACTGCGCTTGCCGTCATGGGGCGGCGGCTGACTCAGCTTGGCTACACGATTGCGCTGGTCGACAATGGCATGGCAGCGCTCGATATGGTGCAGGCGCGCCGATTCGATGCGATGCTGCTCGACATGACGATGCCGGGCATGTCGGGCCTTTCGGTGGTGCGCGAAGTGCGTGCTTCGCCCGTTACCGCGCATTTGCCCGTGCTGATGATGACCGCGCGCAGTGATCCTGCTGCCGCAATCGACACGCTCAACGCCGGTGCTGACGACCATGTCGTCAAACCGTTTGATATCGACGTCATGGCAGCGCGGATCGAACGCCTGATGGCCCGGGCGCGCGAAGTCGATGCACTTCGCCGCGCCAATGCCGCACTTGACGCGCGAATAGCCCAGCGCGCCGTCGAAATCAGCGAATTGCGCATGGCACTCGCCGAAGCACGAGTGCGCGCCTAACCCATCCGCACAATCAGCGTCAGGCCGGGGCCCTGCGTTGCAGAAGGCTCGCCACAAACGCGACTGGCATCGGCGCGTGCGCGGTCGAGTATGGCAGCGGGAACGTCGGGGCTGTGAAAAACCGTCGTCGCCGATGCCAATTGCCGCGCGGCGCGTAACGTCAGATCGTCGGGATCGGTCGAACGCAGCATCAGCGTTTCGGTGCGGACACCATCCTCGCGTGCGTTTCCGCGCAGCCAGCGATCGATGTCGGCATTGTCGTCGAACGGGTCAAGCGCGCCGCCCGGGCTCAGTGCGGCATCGATTGCTTCGCGTCGGGCGGTCGCATCCGGGAATTTCGCGCGCAAGGCCGGGCGCGCGGCGAACAAACGCTTGGCAAGCTGTCCCAGTGATTGCGGAACGAGCGCTTCGAGGCGCTGGCGCAGTGCCTTTGCCAGCCCTGCCGATGCGCCACCTGTGCCGATGGCAATGATGACCGGATCGCGGTCGATAATTGCGGGCAATGTAAAATCGCACAGTGCCACACGGTCGACGGCATTGACCAGAATGCCGCGCGCTTTCAGGCGAGCGACGGCCGCCACGGCTTCGTCGTCATCGTCGACGGCGACGATCGCCAGCGCCGCGACTGCCGTTTCGTCGCAGACGATCGCACCTGCGCGATCAAGCAAACGGCGCTTGGCCGCTGCGGCGTCGCCATCACCGATCAGGATAACGCGACGTCCGCTCAGCCGGACGAAAAGCGGCAAGCTGTGCAACGCCTAGCTTTCCGCGCGGGCTTCAGCGTCTTTCGAGCCATGTTCGAGCCAGACCTTCAGCATCGCAACGATCGGATCGGCGAACATCAGCCCGAGCAAGCCGAATGCCGCTCCGAACAGCAACTGCGCGCCGAGGATCAGCGCAGGTGCAAGGTCGACCGATCGTTTGGCGACCGTCGGCACGATCAGATA
>JANLWD010000175.1:0-6064 GCA_031364345.1 Sphingomonas sp. | reverse complement strand
TCAGGCCGACGTAAAGCAATTTGCCGAACCGCACTTCGCCGGTTGCGGCACGGTCGCGCTCGACGATCATGTCGAACCGCGCGTCGCTGTCGAGATTGCCGATCGGCACTTTGGGGGCCAGCGCGCGGATAAAATCTTGTGCGATGTCGCCAGGCGCGCCGCCTGCCGTGGCTGACACGAAAATGCCGTTGCCGACCAGCCCGTTGATGCGCAGCGGCGTGCGGTCGATCATAATCGGCTGGCGCGTCATCACCAGCGCTCCGTTCACGCGGGAAAAGCGGACGCGCATGTCGAAGCGCGCGCGAAACGCAAGGCTGTCGAGCGGGCGTGCCATGTTCCTGTTCGCGCGGCGACCCAATGTAACGGCAAGCGCAGTGCCCGGCGCGATCGCACCCGGATCGATGACGGCACTGGTCAGGCTTGCGACCTGCCGTGCTTCGCTGCCTCCGACGCCGGCCCGTTCGAGCGCACGGGTCAGCGTGTCGCCCTGCCCCAGCGATGCCGACAGATCGAGTGTCGGACGTTCGGGGGTGCCCGTCAGCGCCTGGACAGCATCGGTTGCGCCCATCTTGCGGCCCGTGTCGCCGCCCCATGCCAGCGGCGCGATCGATTGCGCGCGCGCCTCGTCGAACGCAGCAGCCGGCATTGCTGCGGGAACGGTCGCGGGCAACGGGCGAAATCCGGGAGCAAGCCACCATGTTGCGGCACACAGCGCACTGCACATCGCAAGCCCGCGCCACCATGTCGGCGTCCCGATTTCGGTGCCGAGGTCGGGCGTGAAGTCAAAATTGTCGAAGCGGTTTTGCGAACGGGCGGGATCGGCACGACCGAAAACCGGACCGGCGGACGGGATCGCGCGGTCGAGCGAAAGCACTGCCGTGCCACCACCGAATCCGGTCCCCCCGTCGTCCCGATAATACAAGGCCGATGCCCTTATGTCGTTTGCAACCCGGACAGTTGTCGCTGTCCGGCTCATGGCGTGTGGACGAATTTCGTTAAAGTCAAACTAACCGGCGCAAATCGGCCCGAAGTTGCGGCAGGATGCCCAGCGCTGTGGATAAGATGACTCGGCGCTTGCATCGACGCGCGCGGCTGCCAATCTAACGGCAATGGCCGCCGACGACACTTCGACCGTAAAAGCGGTGCTCGGCCCGACCAACACCGGCAAGACTTATCTGGCGATCGAGCGGCTGTGCGGCCACGCCTCGGGCATGATCGGTTTTCCGCTGCGGCTGCTGGCGCGCGAAGTGTATGACCGGGTCGTCGCAATCAAGGGGCCACGCGAAGTCGGCCTGATCACTGGTGAGGAAAAAATCATGCCGCCGGGTGCACGCTGGTTGCTGTGCACGGCGGAATCGATGCCACGTGACCGCGATGTTGCCTTTGCCGCCCTCGACGAAGCACAACTCGGCGCCGATCCCGAACGCGGCCACATCTTTACCGACCGGATGCTCAATGTGCGCGGGCGCGAGGAAACGATGATCCTCGGCTCGGAAAGTCTGCGCCCGATGGTGCGCGCGCTGCTTCCCGATGCCGAAATCATCAAACGTCCGCGCTTTTCGACGCTCAGCTATGCCGGTGCCAAAAAGCTCTCGCGGCTGCCCAAGCGATCCGCGATCGTCGCGTTCAGCGCGGGTGAAGTCTATGCGGTGGCCGAAATGCTGCGCCGCGCTCGCGGTGGTGCCGCTGTCGTCATGGGTGCACTCAGCCCGCGCACCCGCAATGCCCAGGTCGCCATGTATCAGGCGGGTGAAGTCGACTATCTCGTCGCGACTGACGCGATCGGCATGGGCCTGAACATGGACATCGGCCACATCGCCTTTGCCAGCCTCGATAAGTTCGACGGGCGGCGGCAGCGTCGGCTGACGATTGCCGAAATGGCGCAGATCGCGGGGCGCGCGGGGCGGCACCAGAAAGATGGCACATTCGGCAGTCTTGGTGGTGAGGAAGGCCCGGCTGCGTTCCGGCCCGAAGAAATCGAAGCAATCGAGGAACATCGGTTCCCCAAACTCGAACAGCTTTACTGGCGCGACGGCGATCCCGACATGTCGGGCGTCGACGCGCTGATTTCAGCGCTCGAGGCCAAGCCGACCGAGCCCGGCTTGCGCGCGGCACCCGAAGCAGTCGATCTCGCAGTGCTTAAACGCCTCGCCGACGACCCGGTGGTGCGCGACCGTGCGCGCCATCCGGCAATGGTCACGCGCCTGTGGGCGGCATGCAGCCTTCCCGATTTCCGCAAAGTCGGGCCCGATCACCACGCGCGCACCGTCGCTCGGGCATTTCGCCATTTGAGCGAAAAAAATGGTTATATTCCAGTGTCTTGGTTCGCCGAGGAACTTGCCCGCCTCGACCGGGTCGAAGGCGACATCGACACGCTGGGCGGGCGGATCGCGGCTGTGCGGACCTGGTCCTACATTGCGCAGCGCCCCGACTGGCTCGAAGATCCGGCGCACTGGGCCGCGCGCGCACAGGCGCTTGAAGAGAAGCTCTCCGATGCGCTCCACGCCCGACTGACCGAGCGCTTCGTCGACCGCCGCACCGCAGTGCTTATGCGTGAGATTGGGAATGATCCGGCGCTGCTCGACGTCACGATCGCCGACGACGGCAGCGTGCTTGTCGAGGACGAAGCGATCGGACGGCTCGACGGTTTTGCCTTCACGGTCGACCCGGCCGCGCGCACTGGGGACCGCAAGCGCTTGCTCGCTGCTGCTGAACGCCGCTTGCCCAAAGAGCGCGCGCGACGGGCGGCGGCACTGATTGCGGCCGACGACACTGCCTTTGCGATCGATAACGACGCACTCGCAATCACATGGGCTGGTCCTATCGTGGCGCGACTGTCACCCGGCCGGTCATTGATCGAGCCACGCATCCGGCCCGATCCTGCGCTCGACACGCTGAACGCCGGCGATCGCGAGCGCGTCGTTACCCGGATCGAGCAGTGGTTTGCCACAATCTTGCAGCGACCGCTCGCGCCGCTGTTTGCCATGACCGAGTCGGCCAGCGACCTGTTCACACCAGCGCGCGTCCGCGCTTTGCTGGCGCCACTCGCTTCTGGCGGTGGCATTGCCGATCGCAACAGCGTCGATGCCGCACTTATCACGCTCGACGCCGACGATCGCCGGATCCTGCGCGCGGCGGGGCTGACTGTCGGCACGCTCGACCTTTACGATCCTCGCCTGCTCAAGCCTGATGCGCTGCGGCTGATTGCGGTGCTTTCAGCAGTTCAGTCGAAATCGGCCTGTCCACCGCTGCCGCCGCCCGGCGCGACCGTGACCAAGCTGACCGAACCGTTACCGGGATATCGGGCATTCGGGGCGACGCAAGTCCGGATCGATCTCGTCGAACGCGTCGCGCGCGCGTTGCATGACAAGCGCCGGTCGACCGAGGGCTTCATTCCCGATCCCGCACTTGCCACGTCGTTCGGTATCGACTCTGCCACGTTCACGGCAATCCTGCGCGCGTGCGGCTTTCGCGCGGGCAACGACGGCGAATGGCGCTGGCGCAGCCGACCGCGCGCGCGGCCCGACCCGCCCAAACCCCGATCGCCCGCATTTGCGGCACTGGCGGGTTGGCGGGCTTGAGGATCGACAAGTTCCTGTGGTTTGCGCGGATCACCAAAACCCGGGCATTCGCGCAAAGGCTCGCTGAAACCGGTCATATCCGCATCGACCACCGCCGGATCGACCGCGCGCACGCCGTCGTCAGACCTGGCGAGACGATCACACTGATGATCCACGATCGCGTGCGCATCGTCCGCGTCGTGCATTTGCCCGGGCGCCGCGGACCCCCGGGCGAAGCGCGTTCCTGTTACGACGATATTTCCGACCGGCTGGCCGTTGACGACGCCGCCGCGCAATCCTAACGAATCTCTGCATAACCGAACTGCGGAGCCGCAAAGCCAATGACCTATGTCGTCACCGAAGACTGCATCAAGTGCAAGTATATGAGCTGTGTCGAGGTCTGCCCGGTCGACTGTTTTTATGAAGGCGAAAACATGCTCGTCATCAACCCGAGCGAATGCATCGATTGCGGCGTTTGCGAACCCGAATGCCCCGCCGAAGCGATCCTGCCCGATACCGAAAGCGGACAGGAACAGTGGCTTGAACTCAATGCGACTTTCTCGGCGCAATGGCCCAACATCACGCGCAGCCGCGAAGCTCCCGCCGACGCCGACGAAAACAAGGGCATTCCGGGCAAGTTCGAGAAATTCTTCTCTCCCGAACCGGGCGAGGGCGACTGATCGACATTTCCGCGCGACACATCGTCGCGTGACTGAAGCACAGCGGCAGAGGTGACGGCGACGGCGATGAGCGAAACCGACCTCCAGTCCGA
Source organism: Sphingomonas sp. (assembly GCA_031364345.1). Lineage (GTDB taxonomy): Bacteria > Pseudomonadota > Alphaproteobacteria > Sphingomonadales > Sphingomonadaceae > Sphingomonas_O. Next base: position 1,732 of record JANLWD010000175.1, on the reverse strand, counting down.
CGTGACATCGAACACACAGCTTGACGAAGACGATCGGCTGCGCCCCGAATTCGTGCGCGAAGTGCTGGCGCGGGTCGACGACGGCGATGATCAGGGTGCGCGCGATCTTGTCTCGCCACTGCATCCCGCCGACATTGCCGATCTGTTCGAATTGACCCCATCGGATCGTCGTGCCCCCTTGGCAGCGGCGCTGGCGGACATTCTGGACGGCGATGTTCTGTCCGAAATGAACGATCATGTCCGTGAGGAACTGGTCGATGCGCTGACCGCGACGCAAGTTGCCGATATCGCCTCCGAACTCGACACCGACGACGCCGTTGCCATCATCGAGGATATGGACGACGCCGATCAGGCCGCTGTCCTGCGCGCGCTCGATCCCGATGACCGGGCAGCAATCGAAGCCGCGCTCGCGTTCCCCGAGGAATCGGCCGGGCGCCTGATGCAGCGCGAATTGATTGCGGTGCCCGAACATATGACGGTCGGCCAGGTGATCGACTATCTGCGCGACAATCCCGATCTGACGACCGATTTCTGGGAAATCTTCATTGTCGATCCGCAGCACCGGCCCATCGGCACGTGCCAGCTGTCGTGGATCTTGCGGACGCCGCGCGCGATTGCGCTCGCCGATGTCATGAAACGCGAACAGACGCTGATCCCCGTCGATATGGATCAGGAAGAAGTCGCGCTGCGCTTTCAGAAATATGCGCTGATCTCGGCGGCCGTGGTCGATGATGGTGGCCGGCTGGTCGGGATGATCACGGTCGACGACATCGTTCACGTCATTCAGGAAGAGGCCGGCGAGGATATCCTCAAACTGTCGGGCGCGGGCGACGGCGACATCAACCAGCCGATTCTCGACAGCTACAAGGGCCGTGTCCGCTGGCTGCTGGCCAATCTTATCACTGCGCTTGTCGCATCGTCGATCATCGCGCTGTTCGAGGGGACGATTGCCAAAATGGTTGCGCTGGCGACATTGATGCCGATCGTCGCGGGCGTCGGCGGCAATGCCGGCACGCAGACGATGGCGGTCGCGGTGCGCGCGATCGCGACCAACCAGCTCACCGATTCGAACACGGTCCGCACGATCCTGCGCGAAATGCGGATTGCGCTGCTCAACGGTGCCACGGTTGCGGCAGTCATCGGCACTGGCGTCAGCGTCGTTTTCCAAAATCCGCAGCTCGGACTGGTCATTGCGGCAGCGATGATGACCAATATCGTCGTTGCGGGACTTGCCGGTGTGCTGGTTCCCGTGGCGCTCGACCGGATGGATGTCGACCCTGCCGTGGCGTCGTCGGTGTTCGTGACGATGACGACCGATTCGATGGGCTTTTTCGCGTTTCTGGGGCTGGCGACACTGTTCGGGCTGGCCGGCTGAGATGCTTCATCTGACCAAAGTCGCATTCGGGTGCACGAGCCTCGACGATCTGTCCGCGCGGATCGAGGCGCATCGCGGCGTCGTGCGGCTGACAACGCGTTACCGCCCCAAACGCCATGCTGAAATCGTCGGCGGATCGCTGTACTGGATATTGAAGCACAAGCTGGTCGGGCGCAGCGAAATCGTCGGTTTCGACGATGCGGAAGGCGGGCGGACCGATATCGTCATCAAAGCGCGCGTCATTGCCACCATCGCACAGCCGAAACGCGCGCATCAGGGCTGGCGCTACCTCGAAGCTGCAAATGCGCCGCGCGATCTGGGCGATGGCGCGCAAGGGGCCGATCAATTGCCTGCGGG
>JANLWD010000163.1:0-1739 GCA_031364345.1 Sphingomonas sp. | reverse complement strand
GTCGGCAATCACCGCAAAGACTGGAGCTTCTGCCTCAGTGGCGGCCAACATCCCCAACCGCTCGATCCCTGCAGCCCATCCCACTGCCGGCGTATGCGGCCCGCCCAGCGTTTCGATCAGCCCGTCATAGCGCCCACCACCAAGCACCGTCCCCTGCGCGCCCAGCCGGTCGGTTACGAATTCGAACGCGGTATGCCGATAATAATCGAGCCCGCGCACCAGATGCGGGGCGATTTCATACGCAACGCCCGCCGCGTCCAAACCCTCGCGAACCTTGCCGAAGAAATCCTCGGCTTCGCTCGATAGCACCATCTTCGGCGCGCTGTTCGCCGCCGGGCGATCACGCGGGTCTTTCGAATCCAATATCCGCATCGGGTTCGCTTCGAGCCGCCGCTGGCTGTCCTCCGACAACTCCCCCAGATGCCCCTCGAAATGCGCCACCAAGGCCGCCCGCCATGCATCGCGGCTCGCCACATCGCCCAGCGTATTGAGCTTCAGCGTCACGCCCTCGCTGATCCCCAATTCACGCAACAACTGGTCGGCAAAGCACAGCAGTTCGACATCGGCCGCCGGTTCCGCCGCCCCAATCACTTCGGCATCGAGCTGGTGAAACTGCCGGAACCGCCCCTTTTGCGGGCGCTCGTAACGAAACAAAGGCCCATGCGTCGCGACTTTCAGCGGCGCATATTGCTGCCAGCCTTCGGTCAGATACGCGCGCGCAATCCCTGCGGTAAACTCGGGCCGCAGCGTCAGCGAATCCCCGCCGCGATCCTCGAACGAATACATTTCCTTCGACACGACGTCAGTCGTCTCGCCGAGCGACCGCGCAAACACCGCCGTCGCTTCGAATACCGGCACTTCGACACGGCCAAAGCCGTACAACCGCCGCACCCGGTCGAACGTCTGTACGACATAATGAAAGCGGTCCGCTTCCTCACCGATCATGCTCTGCGTGCCGCGGATGGGTCTGGGGGTGTCGATCTTCGCCATTGGTGCGCCGCGCCTTAATCGGATTGCGGGCGCAAGTGCAACCAACGTGCACGTACGTTAGCGGCTGGACGTCGCGCATTCCCCATGCCAACGGATGCGTCGCCATTTTTCGAAAGTCTGCGCCATATGCGTTTCCTAGCCGTTGTGTTGCTTGCCGCCGTTTCCACTCCCGCTCTCGCCGCCAACAGCGCGCCGCAGCCCGTGCCGATCATCGACACGATCCCCGCTGCAAAGGACATTCCCTATCCCGGCACAATGACGCTGAAAGTCGATGCGGCCGATATCGACCGTTCGATTTTCCGGGTTCAGCAGACCATCCCCGTTGCCAGTGCAGGGCCAATGACGCTGCTTCTGCCCAAATGGCTGCCCGGCAATCATGCACCGCGCGGCCAGATCGAAAAACTCACCGGGCTTGTGATCAAGGCGGGCGGCAAAACGCTGGTATGGAAACGCGACACTGTCGATGTGTACGCCTTTACGGTCGATGTTCCCCGCAGCACGAAAGCGCTCGACGTAAGTTTCGAATTCGTGTCGGCAACGGCCCCTGATCAGGGCCGCATCGTCATCACGCCCGAAATGATGAACATCCAGTGGGAAGCGGTCTCGCTTTATCCCGCCGGGTATTTCACGCGCCAGATTCCGGTGATTGCAACGGTGACCTATCCAAAAGGCTGGCAGGCGGCGACGGCGCTGCGCCCGGTGGCGACGACGGGCAACAGCATCACTTATGAAACGACCAACTACGAAGT
>JANLWD010000141.1:0-9345 GCA_031364345.1 Sphingomonas sp. | reverse complement strand
GTTTGGGCCAGCGCTGTTGCCGGAGCCAGTGCAAGCGTTGCTGCAAACAAAAATGCTTTCATGCGGCTTTCCTTATCATTGCAGCTTTCGCCTTCAGATAGCGGTGCATGTGGTCGGACACATCGCGCCCGTCGCGGATTGCCCAGACGACGAGGCTCGCGCCGCGGACGATGTCGCCTGCCGCGAACACGCCGTCGAGGCTGGTCTGCATCGTCTTATGGTCGACGCGGAGTGTACCCCAGCGGGTGACGCCGAGATCGGGCGACCCGAACATTTTGGGCAGGTCTTCGGCATCGAAGCCGAGCGCCTTGATCACGAGATCGGCATCGATTTTATAGTCACTGCCCGGATCAGCTTCGGGGGCGCGGCGGCCGCTGGCGTCGGGGGCACCGAGGCGCATCTTGGCGACGCGGACATCGTTGACTGCGCCGTTGTCGCCGGACCCGAACGCTTCGGGCGCGGACAGCCAGACGAACTCGACGCCCTCTTCCTCGGCATTGGCGACTTCGCGTTTCGACCCCGGCATGTTCGCCCGGTCGCGGCGATAGAGGCATTTGACCGATTTCGCGCCCTGACGAACGGCCGTGCGAACGCAATCCATCGCCGTATCGCCGCCGCCGATGACGACGACATTCTTGCCCTCGGCGTTCAAAGCACCGTTGTCGAATGCTGGGACATAATCGCCAAAGCCTTTGCGGTTCGATGTCGTCAGATAGTCGAGTGCTTCGACGACGCCGTCCGCGCCGACGCCGGGCGCCTTGATCGCGCGCGCTTTGTAAACGCCGGTCGCGATCAGGATCGCATCGTGCTTTTGACGGAGTTCGTCGAGGCTCGCGTCGCGCCCGACTTCGAAATTTTCATGAAAAATAATGCCGCCCGCTCTTAACCGGTCGACGCGGCGCATGACGACGGGTTTTTCGAGCTTGAATCCGGGGATGCCATAAGTCAGCAGACCGCCCGCGCGGTCGTAACGGTCATAGACATCAACCGCGTAGCCGAGCACGCGCAGATATTCCGCCGTCGCGAGGCCCGCGGGTCCCGCGCCGATGATGCCGACCGATTGCCCGCGCGAGGGCCCCGGAGTGATCGGCTCAACCCAGCCTTCTTCCCACGCCGTGTCGGTAATGAATTTCTCCACCGAACCGATCGTGACGGCGCCGTGGCCCGAAAACTCGATCACGCAATTGCCCTCGCATAACCGGTCCTGCGGGCAGATGCGGCCGCATATCTCGGGCATGGTCGATGTGCTGTTGCTGAGTTCATAGGCCTCGCGCAGCCGCCCTTCCGCGGTGAGCCGCAGCCAGTCGGGAATGTGATTGTGAAGCGGACAATGGACCGAGCAATAAGGAACGCCGCATTGCGAACAGCGCGCCGATTGTTCCTCGGCACTGGGCCCGGCATATTTGTCGGCGATTTCGCGGAAGTCCTCGGCACGCAATTCGGCATCGCGCTTGGCGGGATACGCCTGCGCCTGATCAACGAATTTCAGCATCGGGTTATCAGCCATCGCGCCCTCCGCGCAACGGACTGAAACGCCCCGCACGCTGAGTCAAGCGATTAGGTCAGGATCAATGACCCATCAGTCGGTGATCCGATGATCAGTTGACCAAAAACGACGGCGGTTGGAAATATATCGTCTCAAACCGGACCTAACGATTGAGCAGCCAGATCAGCGCCATGCTTCCTGCGACAATCCGATACCAGGCGAAGGGCGCAAAACCATAGCGGCTGACGATCCCGATAAATGCCTTGATCACTGCCAGCGCCACGATGAAGGAGACGACAAAGCCGATGCCGATGCTCGTCCAGTCGATATTGCCTAGATTGTCGCGCGCTTCCCAGAGTTCCTTGGCACTCGCCGCGATCATGACCGGCACAGCGAGAAAAAAGCTGTATTCGGCGGCCGTCTTGCGATCGACGCCGAGCGACAAGGCACCCATAATCGTCGCGCCCGAACGGCTGACGCCAGGCACCATCGACAGGCATTGAACGATGCCGATGCCGAGTGCGGTTTTCCATGACATCGTTTCCACCGATCCCTGCGGCGCGGGTTTGACGAGCCGTTCGATGACAAGGATCGCAACGCCGCCGACGATCAGTGCGACCGCCACCGTGACGGGTGATTCGAGCATTGCCTTGATCGCTTTATATGCGAAAACGCCAATAATCAGCGCGGGCGCGAAACCGAGCAGAACATTTCGTGTGAACGCGATTGCCGTCGGCTCGAGACGGATCAGCCCCGCCGCCACAGCCGTGAACCGCCGAAAATATAGCACGACGACGGCAAGGATCGCGCCGAGCTGGATCACGATATCGAACGTCGCCGACTGTGCGCCCTTGAAGCCGAGCAGTTCGCCCGCGAGAATCAAGTGCCCGGTCGACGACACGGGAATAAATTCAGTCAGCCCCTCGACAATGCCGAGGAGGACGGCAACCACCGGATCCACCTCAGTCGGCCCGGTTCGCGAAACGGCCATGCCGCTTATATTGGACCAGCCAGCCATCTGCCACCGATTCGAGCGGCGTCGGCACGATCCCGAACGCACTGAGCCCCTTTACATCAGTTGCAACGACATTGTCCGACTGCAGCATCAGCCACTGGTCACGCGTCATCGGTGCGCCGGGCAGCCAGCCGACTGCGGACGCCATGGCCCCGGCGACGAAATCGGGCATGTCGACAAAAGCGCGGCGACGCCCGGTGGCTTTGGCGATCCAGCGGTTCAGGCCACCCATGCTGATGACTTCGGGGCCGCCAAGTTCGTAGGTCTTGCCGCCATGAGCGGCCGAATCGGCAATTGCCGCCGTCACAGCTTTGGCGACATCGCCAACATAGACCGGTTGAAACTTGGCTTCGCCCCGGATGATCGGGACGACGGGCATCATCCGGATGAGATTGGCAAAACGATTGACGAACTGATCCTCCCGCCCGAACACGATTGACGGGCGCAGGATCGTGGCAGCAGGGAATGCAGCACGGATCGCTGCTTCGCCGTCGCCTTTCGATTTGCCATAAGCCGACGGGCTGGCCGGATCAGCACCGATGGCCGATACCTGGACCAGTGCCGCCGCGCCCTGTTCAGCAGCCGCTGCCGCGACGTTGCGTGCGCCGTCGACGTGAAAAGCCTGAAAATCGCCTTTCAGGATGCCGACGAGATTGATGACGCTGTCCGAACCGGCAAGCGCGCGTGCTACCGTATCGCGCTTGCGGATATCGGCAGCAACGAATTGCGTCTGCCCCAGCCCGCCTTGCGTTTTGAGATAGAGGCTGCGTCGCGGATCGCGTGCTGCAATGCGCACACGTGCGCCAGCTTTCAACAGCGCCTGCACGACATAACGGCCAAGAAAGCCACTGCCGCCGAATACTGTCACAAGCTGATTGGTCATCGCCGTCGTCATGGTCGCAGCCCTAGCCGGGCAGCCTTTGCATTGACAAGCGCGACGTTGCCGCTATCCGCGCCACCCTACCCCCGGCAAGTCCGGGACAATGTGCCCGGATGGCGGAATTGGTAGACGCACCAGCTTCAGGTGCTGGCGATCGCAAGGTCGTGGAGGTTCGAGTCCTCTTCCGGGCACCATTTTTCGCTGTGGGTTCGGCGTGCACTGAGCAATTTTGTGATGAATCGACCGTTGCGTCGCATCGTTAGCAACAATACACGATATGTTATGTTGTATCGTTGAGTCTTTGCCGTTAGATGAAGCCTATATTCTTTCGGAGGTTTCATGCGTCGTTCGTTATTGTCGTCGGTTGCGCTCGTTGCGACGTTTGTTTCTCCCGTGCTGGCTGCTGATGCGCCGCCTGGCGACGATGTTCATGGTGGTGCGTCGCGTGAGATCATCATTACCGCTCCCTATAACCGCGACCGCGCCGCGGTCCTTGCGGGAACGTCGGTCCTGACCAGTGAATCGCTGCTGCGCGAAGTGCGGACGACCATCGGTGACACATTGACGCATTTGCCCGGCGTATCGTCGACATCGTTCGGACCCAATGCCTCGCGCCCGATTTTGCGCGGGTTTCAGGGTGAGCGCGTCCGCGTTCTGAAGGACGGCATCGGCAGTGTCGACGTGTCGAACACCTCAGTCGACCACCCGGTCGTCGTCAATCCGCTGACGGCCGAACGCATCGAAGTGCTGCGTGGCCCTTCGGCATTGCTGTTCGGTTCGTCGGCAATCGGTGGTGTGGTCAACGTGCTCGACAGCCGGATCCCGCGGCGCGTGCCCGAACATGCGGTGCATGTCGATCTGATCGGCACCTATGGTTCGGCAGCGCAGGAACGAACAGTTTTCGGACAAGTCGACACTCCGATCGGCGGCAAGTTCGTTGTCCATTTCGACGGTAGCTATGCAAAGACAAGCGACCTCGACACCGGCAATTTCATTCTGTCCGCGCCGTTGCGCGCGCAAGCCGCGGCGAGCCCCGATGCCGATATCCGTGCGCTTGCGACGATCCGCGGCAAGCTGCCCAACACGGCCGCGCGCACGTGGGAAGCGGCCGGGGGCGCTGCACTCATCCTCGACGGCGGAACGCTGGGCGCATCCTTCAGCCATTACGACAGCTTGTACGGCGTGCCGATCCGTTTTTCGCTCGACCCGGCAGTCGAGGCCGAACAGGTGCGGTTGAAAGTCAAGCAGGACCGGGTCGACTTGCGCGCCGAACTCAATATCGGCGGCAATATCCTCGACACGATCCGGTTTCGGACGGCTTTTGCGGACTATCGCCATGCCGAAATCGATGACACCGGCGCTGTGGGTACGACATTCCTCAACAAGTCAGTCGAAAGTCGCCTCGAAGTCGCGCAAGCCAAACGTGGTATCTGGCGCGGCGCTTTCGGCGCGCAACTGGCGATCCGTGACTTCAACGTGATCGGTGCCGAGGCATTCGTGCCCAAAAACACGACGAAGCAATTCGGCATTTTCACGCTTCAGGAAATTGCCGCCGGACCGTTTACCGCCGAAGCAGGCGCGCGGTATGAACGGACCAACCTGAATGCCGATGCAAGCGCGACGATCGGCAATCCCGATTATAAACGCAATTTCAGTGCTGTCTCAGGGTCACTCGGCGCAAGCTATGCGATTGCAGACGGCGTGCGGATCGGCCTCACGGGATCGCACACCGAACGCGCGCCAGCGGCCGAAGAATTGTTCGCAAACGGCCCGCACGCCGGGACGCAAGCATTCGAGGTCGGCAATCCCGATTTCGTGAAGGAAACGAGCAACGGTATCGAAGCATCGCTGCGCGCGTCACGACCGGGACTGACCTTCAGCCTTGCCGCCTATTACAACTGGTTTTCGGACTATATTTACGAAGCACAGACGGGCGCGGTGCAGGATGACCTGCCGGTTTTTGAATTCCGCCAGGCCGACGCCCGATATTACGGGGTCGAAGCCGAAATCTCGCTGAAAATCGCACAATTGGGAGGCGTCGGCATCTCGATCGACGGGGTCGGCGATTATACGCGCGCGACGATTACCGGCGTCGGTTCGGCGCCGCGTATCCCGCCGCTGCGTCTGCTGGGGGGCATCGAGGGCAAATCCGACGTGATCGACGTGCGCGGCGAAATCGAATGGACAGCCAAACAAGACCGCATTGCGGCATTCGAAACGCCGACCCCGGGCTATACGCTGGTCAACGCCAGCGCGACAATCCGCCCCTTTGGCGCGGAAAGCGGCACAAGCATCGTTCTGAGCGCCAACAACATCTTCAATGTCGAAGCGCGCCGCTCGGCCAGTTTCCTAAAGGATTTCGCGCCACTTGCGGGATGCGATTTCCGGATAACGGGGCGCATGAGTTTTTAAGTGCACCACCTTCCCCCCGCTGCCCGATTGCGCCATCAGAGCGCTTGTGAAAACACTGACGTTGCTTCGCCATGCCAAATCGGGCTGGGATGATCCTGTGGCACGCGATTTCGACCGCGCGCTGAATGCGCGTGGCATGAAAGGTGCGCAGGCCGTCGGCCACCACATGCGCAATCTGGGGCTGGTGTTCGATGCCGTTGTGTCGTCGCCGGCGGTGCGCTGCGTCGATACGCTCGACGGCGTCTGGGAAGGCTATGGCCGCATTCTTCATCCGCACTGGGACCGCCGGATTTACCTCGCATCGGGGGCAACGTTGCTCGATGTCGTCTATGATCAGGCCGACAGCCGCGACCGCATATTGATGTGTGGGCACAATCCGGGACTCGAAGATCTTATCTTGCTGCTGGTACCCGACAATAGCGACGACCGGCTTCGCGACGAAATCGAAGACAAGTTTCCGACCGCAAGCCTTGCCGAATTGCAATTCGACGTCGAACATTGGCGTGACGTCGCAGCGAATGGTGCGCAGTTGACTCGGTTCGTCCGCCCGCGCGACCTCGATGCCAGCCTCGGGCCTGACAGCGATTGATGCTGCGCCGTGCCACTGCCGACGATGCCGCCAAGCTGAGCCTGATCGGATCGGCGTCGTTTCTCGAGACATTTGCCAACGACCATCCGGGCGACGCAACCGTCGCATTCCTCCGCACATCGCACAGTGAAAGCGCGTGGGCGCAAACGCTTGCTGACCCGGCTTGTGCCGCCTGGATCGTCGAAGAAGTCGGGGGCTGCCCGATCGGCTATGCCGTGCTCACGCCGGGCGCGTTGCCGGGGACGACGCCGGCGGATGCCGAGCTGAAACGGATTTACGTGCTGTCGCGCTGGCATGGGACGGGGATCGGCCGCGATTTATATGCGGTTGCCGAAGCCGAAGCGCGCAGGCGCAGCGCAGCGCGGCTCGTGCTGAGCGTTTACACTCGCAATGCCCGCGCGATCCGCTTTTATGAAAAACAGGGTTTCGTGACGATCGGCCAAGCGGTGTTCGCCGAATTTCCGGTCGAGTTCGCGGACAATGTGCTTGCAAAGATACTTTAGTCGGCGAGTGCGGCGCGCAACTCGTCGCGAATCTGCGTCAGGGCCCGAACGATTTCGGGCGTGATCGCAGGCGCAGCATCAGGCGCGCGCGGAGTTGTCGCCATCGATGTTTCGGTTGCATGCGACGCCTTGGAAGCCAGTAATTTCTGCACACCCTTGATCGTGTAGCCGTCACGATTAAGCGCCTGATCGATGCGCCGGACCAGTGCGACGTCGTCGGGCCGGTAATAACGGCGATTGCCCGCGCGCGTCAGTGGACGGAGTTGGGGAAAGCGCGTCTCCCAATAACGCAATATATGTTGCGGCAAGCCAAGTTCGACCGATAACTCGCCGATCGTGCGAAATGCCGTCGCGCTTTTTGGATCGGCCAAACGAAGCGCCCCTACCGGCCCTTGACGATCCGCTCGCGCATTGTCTGGCTCGCGCGGAAAGTCAGCACGCGGCGCGGCGAAATCGGTACTTCGACGCCGGTTTTGGGATTGCGGCCGATCCGCCCGCCCTTGTCGCGCAACACGAAGCTGCCGAAGCCCGAGATTTTTACATTTTCGCCGTTGGCCATTGCATCCGACATTTCGGCAAGGATATTTTCGACGAGTCCCGATGAATCCGCACGCGAAAGACCGATTTGGCGATGAAGTGTTTCGGTCAGATCCGCGCGGGTCAGCGTTCCGGTATCAGCCATGAGAAGTGTCCCGTAAGTATTTTATGGACCACACCTTATCGCCATGCGCCGTTACGTCAACGGGCGCTGCGCGCGGATGACCGGCATTACCAGCGGATCGCAGCCGCGCCCCAGGTGAATCCGCCGCCCATTGCTTCGAGCACGACAAGCTGGCCCGGCTGGATTCGCCCGTCGCGCACTGCCTGGTCGAGCGCAAGTGGCACCGACGCCGCCGACGTGTTGGCATGTTCGGCCACGGTAACGACAAGCTTGGCTGCGTCGAGCCCGAGTTTTTTTGCCGTTGCATCGAGGATGCGGGCGTTTGCCTGGTGCGGCACAACCCAGTCGATATCGGCGGTCGTCAGCCCGGCGGCGCCAAGCGTTTCGGTCAGGACAGCGGCAAGATTGGTCACGGCATGACGAAATACTTCGCGACCCTTCATGCGCAGCTTGCCGACAGTGCCGGTCGTCGACGGGCCGCCATCGACATAAAGCAAGTCATTATGTCGCCCGTCGGCGTGAAGACGCGTCGCGAGGACTCCGCGCCCACCATCGACCGAACTGTCGACAGCGCCGAGCACAACAGCACCCGCGCCGTCGCCGAACAAAACGCATGTGCCGCGATCGTCCCAGTCGAGAAGGCGCGTAAATGTTTCCGATCCGATGACGAGCGCGTGGGCGGCCGATCCGCCACGGATCATGCTTTCGGCAACCGACAACGCGTAAAGAAAGCCCGAACAGACGGCCGCGACATCGAAAGCGATGCAGTCATCGATGCCGAGCACCGCCTGTATTTTGGTCGCGCTGGCGGGAAAAGTCTGGTCGGGAGTCGCAGTCGCAAGAACGATCAGGTCGATTGCCGAGGCAGCGATCCCTGCGGCCTCGAGTGCTTTGCGCGCCGCATCGGCGCCCAGTGTCGCCGTGGTTTCGCCCTCGCCGGCGATATAGCGCGCGCGAATTCCCGTGCGCTCGACGATCCATTCGTCCGAAGTGTCGACAGTTTCAGCGAGTTCGGCGTTCGTGACGCGCCGACGCGGTAGCGCGGAGCCTGTCCCCAATATCGCCGCGCGCATCATTTTGCCGCAACCGGACTGCCGAGCGAACGATGGCCATCGAATTGCTGCAAATCCTCAGTGATGCGGCGCGTGATATCGTTGGCGACCAGCTTGGCGGCGACGCCAATCGCATTGGCAATGCCTTTGGTATTGGCCGAGCCATGGCTTTTGACGACGACACCGTTGAGTCCGAGGAAAACGGCGCCATTGTGGTTATTGGGATCGAGATGATGGCGCATCAATTCGGTCGCCGGGCGCGAGACGAGGAAACCGAATTTCGACCGGATCGAGCTGGTAAAAGCACGGCGCAGCAAATCGGTGACGAAACGCGCCGTGCCCTCCATCGTTTTCAGCGATATGTTGCCAGTAAAGCCGTCGCACACGACGACGTCGGTTTCGCCACGCGAAATCTTGTCGCCTTCGATGAAGCCCAAAAAGCGCATATGCAATTCGCTTGCGGCGCGGAGCTGCGCTGCTGCATCACGGATTTCGCCAGTGCCTTTTTGCTCTTCGGACCCGATGTTGAGCAGCGAGACTCGCGGCTGTTCGATGCCGAGCGCAATGCGCGAATAGGCCGCGCCCATGACTGCAAATTCGATCAGATTGCGCGTGTCGCATTCGGTGTTCGCGCCAAGGTCGAGCATGACAAAATCATTGTCGCCGAGGCTGGGCAGCAGCGCCGCGAGCGCCGGGCGATCAATGCCCGGCATTGTCCGTAGCGCAAGTTTGGCCATTGCCATCAGC
>JANLWD010000119.1:0-4136 GCA_031364345.1 Sphingomonas sp. | reverse complement strand
GTGCCGGCACCTCGGACATTGCGGGCAATGCCACAAGCGAGAACGCGATCCCCAGAAAAAGAGTTTTCAACATAATGGCCGCCCTTATGTGATAGGATTCAATTCAGTCGTGAAATTGCCGCATCGATCAGCGATTTGTCGGCATTCGCATCGTGTTTTTCCGCAATCAGTTGTGCCGCGGCTGAAGCTGCAGCAGTCGCTGCCCGCGAACGGACACCGGCAATTGCGCTTCGCTCAGCAGCAGCAATTTTGTCTTCTGCCATTTTTTGGCGGCGTCCGATCAACGCGCTGGCGTCATCTTCGGCTTTTGCCAAAATTGCATCAGCTTCGGCTCGTGCGTGAACACGCATTGCCTCTGCATCAGCAATTGCGGCCTTCGATTTGGCTTCATACTCGGCTTTGAGCGCTTCAGCCTCGGCACGCAATTTCGTCGCCGCATCGAGTTCTGAACGAATTTCGGCGATCCGCTTGTCGAGCAAGCCCGTGACCATCGCTGGTACTTTTTTCCAGATCGCAAGACCAATGACAAAGATCATCGCCAGCGCGACCCACATCGTCGCGTCGAGGCCCAAAGCCGCCGGGTCAGTGCGCGGTTCGGTGATCCCATTGGCTTCAGTCGTCGCCGTCATTTGCGTTGCGTCAGCCATGCGAAATAGCCTTTCGAACAGCGTCAGCAGCGGCTGCGCTCGTAACAGAAAGGCCCGAGAGCTTCGCGACCAAATCCTGTGTTGCTTCGACAGCCGCGGCTTCGATCTTCACCATTGCAACCGCGGCGGCCGCCTCAATCGCTGTTTCCGCAACAGCGACCTGCTCGGCAAAAACCACATCCGATGCCTTCACTCGCTTCTCGGTAGCTAAGGCACCAGCCGCCTTTGCCTCGGATGTGGCCAGTTGCGCTTCAGCACGCGCAGCAGTCATTTTTGTGCGCCACGCTTCTTCGGTTGCATCAGCAGCGGCCCGAGCACTTTCCGCAGCCGCCAAGTCGTCCGCAATCTTTGTGTTGCGCAAATCAACTGTCGCTTCAATCTTGGGCAACATCGAGCGGCCGATGCCAAAGTAGATCAACCCGAACACGATGAGGAGCCAGAAAATCTGACCCGCATAAGTGCTGGCGATTTGCGCAATCTGCGGCATTTACTTTGCCTCAGGCGACAAAGATCAGAATCATGGCGACGACGAACGCCAGCAGGCCGAGAAGTTCGGTCACGGCAAAACCGATGAACAAACGACCCTGCTGGCCGTCAGCCGCACCGGGATTGCGAAGTGCCGACGACAGGAACGAACCCCAGATGTTACCAACGCCAAGCGCGGCCATGCCAACGCCGATGGCTGCCAAACCTGCACCGATCAACTTCGCTGCTTCTGCGTCCATGTTATAAAACTCCTTAAAAATATTGACTTAGTGAAGATTAACAGCGTCGTTCAGATAAAATGAAGTCAGCAGGGCGAAAACATAGGCCTGGATGGCACAGATCAGCAGTTCGAGGAGGCTGATGCCGATCATGAGTAGAAAGCTCGGTAGCGCGACAAGTGGTGCCACCCACAAAGCTTCCGCGTTCAGGCTATTGATGACGAAACCGGCGAGCACCTTCATCAGCACGTGTCCCGCAGTCATGGCGACGAACAGTCGCAGCGCAAGACTGAACGGCCGCACGAGAAATGAGAATAGCTCGATTACGAACAGCAGAGGGACCAGCGGAAGCGGCGTTCCCTGCGGCACGAAAAGCGAAAAAAAGTGCAGGCCATGCTTGCCAAATCCAACGACCAGCACAATCGCAAAACTGATCAGCGCCAAAACGCCCGTCACCGTAAAGTGGCTCGTCACTGTGAACGCATGGACACCGGGGACTATGCCGAGTGGCAACATCCCCAGCAAGTTCGCAACAATAATGAACATAAACAGCGAGAATACGTAGGGGACGAATTTCTTGCCTTCCGCACCGACATTTTGCGCCAGCATGTTCGAAATGAAACCCGTTGCGCCCTCGACCGCAACTTGCCAGCGGCCGGGCACCAACTGACGTTTCATGCCACCGAGCATGAACACCCAGATTACGGCAAGTACAACAACCATGAACAAGGCCGAATTGGTGAATGAAAGATCATAACCACCGACGTTCAGTGGAACCAGCGGCTCCACCTGAAACTGGTGCATTGGATCAATCTTACCCGATTCAGCGGCCACGAGGCTCAAATCCTTGTAATACAACGCAAGCGTCCGAATTATTCCGGACGCTCGCCTGAAATTTTAATGATGTTCCTGAACGCGACGATGATTCCAAGGAACATCAGCGCGAGCAAGAGAAAGGGTGCGGTACCAAACAGCCGATCCATCAACCAGCCAATCAAAGCACCGCCTGCGATACCGCCAATCAGTTCGGCAAGAACCCGATTGCCTTGGGAATATCCCTTCCCCTGGCCTCCGGATTTTTTACCCGACCTGATCGCTGCGTCGCGTTGGACCTCGGCAAGCCGCTTATCAAGCGACGTCAGCCGGGGGTCTTCGCGATCCAGCGGGTCCCGCTCGGGATCATCCGTTGCCATACCGGTCCTCCAAAATCGCGGGGGACGGCACAGTCGCGAAAGACCCCGCCTGTCGCCGCGCGTTTAGGAAGGTGCCCGATTCAAGTCAACACCATGCTCCTTCACGGCGATATCATATCAATTGGCACAGTAATCCGGCAAATCGATCGGAACAGTACCGTTCCGCACACGCCAGACCCCGTCCCGCAAAAGGTAGGCTTCGCCGCTCCCGACGCGACTGGCCAAGGTCTTGCAGCCGACGGCAGCGGCAACGTCTTTGACGGTAACGCCGCGCTGTTCGGCAAGCTGGGTATAGCCCGCTCGACGCTTGATATTGATCGCTTCGACCTCTGATTTTATCGCACCTGATACGTTACCTCGAATGCCAAGATAACCATCCGCCTGCTCACCAACGGTTCCGGCGTCGATGGCCGCAGCGATTGCACTTGCCTGCGCACGCGCGACGGTAGCGCCAGCGGCTGCGGCGAGTGCAAGCACAATAGCGACACCGGCAAAAGTTTTCATACGATACGTCATTTCGGAAACAGCTCCGGGTTACTCGTTATGAAATCATCGGCATCCTTTTGGAGCTTCACGATGACTTCCTGTTTGATATTGACGTTGAGGTTTATTTCGATCGGCTTGTCCGGCGCCTGAATATTCACGCACCCGACAACCATAAACGGAATAAAGGGAGTGAGGATTTTCATCCCGGTCTGCCTCGCACCGTAAAACCCTTGCGTCAATCTCCGCGACGTCATCGCTCGTCCGCGCTTTCAGCAGGCTGAACGGGCGGTTCGCGCAACTCCGGCACTGTGCGCTGAAGCAGCGAGGTCGGATCTTGCAGCGTTCTTGCGGTATTCAGCAGACTGCGAAATGGCGCCGCGACTTTTATGTTAAACACGAATGGCAGCCCGATAAACTGGCGCGATATGAAGCTTTTCGGGGGACTGAGCGGAGCTTCGTTGATGCCGTTGAAATAGATTTGGGAAATGATCTCACCATCAAGCGGGCCGTTCAGGCCGATCGTGAGCCGTTTGTATCGGATCGATTTCAATGCATCGAAAGCAAGTTTGGCAAATATGTTCATATCCGCATTCGAAACGTCACCGACATAAGCAAGTGTTCCCCCATCGGAACGAACTACAAGCCGTCCGGCTTCGATCCGCCCGCCAGCCGTGTCGAAAATCATCGGCATGATCCCGTCGAAGGTTCCAGTTGCTGCCAGATCTTCGAATTCGAGCTGCTGCACGAATTTTGCCGCATCGAGCCCGACGACGCGAAATGTTAAACGCCGATCGCTTTCTTCCGCCATCGCCAGCACAGTCGGATCCAGCAACAGATCACCGCCCGCAAAGGGCCATGCACCACTTTCGATCGCCAGCCGTTGACCCGGCAACAACTGATAAGTGACGATGCCGTTGCTCACGGTCGTGCCGGGATTGATCGATGCAACCGTAACGACCTGACGTGGCGGCGTTGTCAGCCCGATCAGATCATCGAAAACGATCGTGCCTTTCAAGCCGGATACCGGACCAAATGCAGCAGCGAAATCGAGCTTGTCGGTTGAAAAGCGACCGGTGCTGACGATGCCTGCCGGGGTCCATCTGACA
>JANLWD010000111.1:0-1997 GCA_031364345.1 Sphingomonas sp. | reverse complement strand
TTGCGCATCCCCTCAACGCTGTCTAGGTCCGCGACTTCCAGCGATATGCGGAGCGGTGGCCGAGTGGTCGAAGGCGCTCGCCTGGAAAGTGAGTATGCGCCAAAAGCGTATCCAGGGTTCGAATCCCTGCCGCTCCGCCATCTGCGCTACTCTTCCACTCTCGAAAGCTTGCGTAAAATGGCCAATTCGCCTGACATTCGGCCTGATCGACGTTTGTTGGCGCCCACTGCCGTCCCCCTGCGTTCCCACCGTTATGGTAGGAGCACTATTCGGTGCTGGGAAAGGAATTGGACATGGGACAGCTCACCGTTGCGCGGATCACGACCTTTCGAGAGCCAGGTCGATACGTCGATGGTGACGGGCTCATGCTCCTGGTGAAAGCAAGCAGCGCGCAAAGTTGGATGTTGCGTGTTCGGATCAAGGGCGATCGGCGCGGCTCCTATTATCACCCGGCCCACTTCCAGCACCAATGCGGGCACTTTGTTCCTCGGAATTGATCGCCAGAAATTCCGGATTGCGGTGGACGCCGCGCGATAGGTTCACCACTTCCAAGGACACTGCACCCGATGATCGCTGCGCCAACTACATATTGGGCGTGCCCGCTGATTGCAGCGGCAAACGAGCCTGCACGCATTGCCATTGTTATGGGGCAGCCGAGGCATCAGTCTGTTCATGCCTGTGGCCCGCTGATGTTGGCATTACCTGAGGCTCTGGCCAAGGCTCGCGATTACGTCGTCGGCCTGTCAACTCCAAACGCATATCCCGCACGCAACTCAGCATTGCGGCGCAAGACGACGCCCGAAGAGAAAGCCTTTCTCAGACCGAACCCCGACGGGTTTTAACGGGGGCTGCAGCATAAAATTGACAGGTTTGTCGTGGGAAACGGACTGTCCGATTTAGATCTCGATTGCTCGAAAGCTGGCGTCAGCGACGATAAGAACGGCAGGCTGTACATGGTGCAATGACGCCGTGCCTCGTTAACGCTGGATTATCATGAGCTATCTTTTGGCCTCTACGAAGCGCCCAAAGTTATCGAGAATTGCTTGCCATCCCGCTCGTTGCTGTTCCACTGGTTGTTCGCTTTCGGCATCGAACGTCGTGCGCACTTTGGTAAATGCGTCCAACTGAGTGAACTCGACGGAAACAGCGCGGTCTCCGAGCGTATACTCGATCCGCTTATGCGGCTCGATTTTCGTATAGACACCGGCAAAGTCGAACCCGACACTGCCATCCTTTGCTTCCATGCGTGAACAAAAATGCCCACCTTCACGAAGGTCGACCGACGCCTTGGTGGTGTGCCAATTGTCAGATGCAGCGTTCCACTGCTCGATATCATGGGGCGTGATATATGCTGCCCACGTCTTTTCGACGGGTGCTTGAACGAGAGTTTCTACGACAATGGTCATTTTGATGCCTTTTGCGACAAGGACGTTCAGTGGCTGCAGAAAGGTCAACTGCTCACTGGACACTTTGGCGCCATCAGGTGCGTTAAATATACACGGGCCATCAACGCTAGGTTGGACTTATACGTGAGCAGTCCACAATCCCGTGGATGACAACATTGCTAGGTAAACCCGTATCGCGTTCGTTCGCTTTTGGGATCAACAATAATCGCTCACTACGGCTGCAACATCATCGCATCACGACCTAGCCCGCGCTGTGCACGCGCCTTGCCGCGACATATCGGATCGGCATCCCGCTGACCACGAGCTGTTCGGCGGCAACGATCTCAGCGGAGGTCATGCGCGAGCAGAGCACCGCGAGGCGATCGAGCGTGCCGTTGCGGTCCGCTATACTGATCGCGCCGGGCAAGTGCGCCTCCCGCGGTGTTGCGCCGCCGCTAATTGCGAGCGACAGCCAGCGATACGCCTCGACATTTTTCTGCGTCACACCGCGCCCGGTCGGATCGCGATGGGCCAGCGCCAGTTGCTGCGTCCGGTCGTTGCCGTTCCAAAGGATGGCTTCCCATACCAGCCATCTATTCACATTTTGATTTT
>JANLWD010000098.1:0-2968 GCA_031364345.1 Sphingomonas sp. | reverse complement strand
GGTCAGCAAGATGCGCACGAAGTGCTGCGAGACGGTCGGCATAGCTGGACATGGATCAACCTTTTGTCAGATGTCTTCGTTATAGACATCGACCGCGCGAAAGCACAGATCGATTGCGCGCCGTTCGTCTTCGTCAAGTTCGGGATGGGGGATATCAAAGAGCAGAACGACACGCGTTTCGCAGCTCTGGTTCCAGGCTTCGTGGTTTACGCTGTCATCGAAAATCGCCAGTTCGCCGGCTTTCCACGCGCGGATTTCTTCGCCAACGCGCATTGCACATCCCTCGGGCACTATTAGCGGCAGATGGGCGATCAGTCGACTGTTGAGCATGCCGTGGTGCGCCGGGATCTTCGTGTTCGGTGCGAGCAGCGAAAACATCGCAGTTGGACTGCGGCCCGTGATCCGCGGGCGTGGGATTGCGTCAAGCGCGGCGGCTGTCACCGGGCACCGAGCGATATTGGCCGCGACCGGCGCACCGACGCGCCACAGATAAAACGCGCTCCACGCCGGATTGTCGAGCAGTCCCTGATAATTGCGCGCGGGGCCATGCGTGTCGCCTTCGATATAGGGGGCAAAGGCGCGGTCATCGGCAAGAATGGCGAGGAGTTCGCTGCGGATCGCATCGGACTTCGCTTCGAGCGTTGCCGCCCAGGCAAAGTCGGAGCGGTTATACCAGGCGCGTTGGGGCAGGCTCGGCACGTAATGCAGGGTTGGCTGTTGCAGGCCGATATCGTGAGATGCCGCGCCGTTCATGATGCGCAGCGATTCCGCGATGCGCGCGCTGCGGCGGGCAGGCGGCATGTCATTCTGTGTGAGATAATCATCAACGAACGCGCCAAGCCGACTGTGCAATGTCGCGACAAGGCTTCGGATACGCGTGAGTTCCGGTGCCAGCGTCGGATGCTGCGGGCTTGCATCGGCGCGCGCCAACGCGGCCGAATAAAACTGGAACTCCCGCCGCGCATCGCCCGCGCGCGTGGCAATGTCGCCTTTCCAGATCAGCGGGCGAACCATCGCAGGGTCAAGCGCGATGAGGCGGTCGGCGGCCATCGCCAGCTTGGTATCATCGCCGGTCTTGCGCGCAGCCTCGCCTAGCACCAGCGCAACCCGTGGATCGCGCGATGTTTCGACGATAACGCCGAGGATCGCAACGCACCGCGCGGCATCACCTGCTTCAAGCGCCGATATGGCAGCATGCAAGGGATCGGGCGCGGCATTCACGGGTTCACGCCTAAACGGGCAGCAGGCAGACCGCAATTCTGCGGCTTGCGCGGGGTGCTGGAACGCCGCACATCGGCGCAATGACGCCATTTACAGCAACGATCACTGCGCAGCCCGCCGACATCGACGAGCTCGGCCATGTCAACAATAGCGTCTGGGTGCGCTGGATCCAAGACATGGCCACCGCACACTGGAACGCGGCGGCGCTTCCCGAACATATCGCGGCATACGTGTGGGTCGTGGTGCGGCACGAGATCGATTTTCTCGGCAATATCGGGCCAAGCGAAAGCGTCGAAGGCCGCACGTGGGTCGGCGGGTTCCCCCGCGGCGCAAAGTTCGACCGGCATGTGGAGTTTGCGCGGGCGGGCAAGGTCATCGTGCGCGCAAAGACGACCTGGGCGATCCTGGACAAGGGCACAGGGCGGATTTTGCGCGTGCCGAAGGAAGTGGCGGGGCGGTTTGTTTGAGTGCAGCTTTTTATTGTTCGTGCGAATGTTCAATCTTCCTCGCCAAAGACTGACGGTTCGAGGTCCGTAGTGGCCCCCGAAAGCCGCGACTTCGCACATTGAGAGTGCACGTAAATGCTTTGGGTGGAATCGTTCTTGCGCCGCTTGCCCTCTGACCAGCGCCACAGGCTCTCGACTGTAATCATCACCGCGTATGCGTCTCTGCGGTCAATGCCCTCGCCGCAAAACCAACATTGAAAATCCTTCACGACGCTAGTTGTCGCGCGTGTCGTGAATTAGCGCAATGGCCTCGACCGCTCATCGTCAGGATTGATCACGATGAACTGACCCAGGACACTGCCAGTCTCCATCAACGCGTCGAGCCGCATCAGCAAAACCTCCGGCTTCGGTCGGTCTAGGCGGCTATAAACAATGCCCGCCGGACAGGGCATGCCGCAATTAAAAATCAGGTTGCCGAAATCGCGGTCATAGGTCAGGAGCACCCACGACCCGATGTCCGCACGGGCCAGAATTGCTTCGTCGGCGGTTCCCGGCGCAATTTCGGCGAGCGAATCGACCTCGTGGCCGCGTTCGCGCAACCCGGCCACGACGCCCGCATGGACATTTTCGTCGGCGAGAAAGCGCAAAGTCAGGCAGCCATGCGGCGGGCGTTCGATCCGTCTTCGACAATGACGTCATGCGCGAACGAAAGTGCTGCGCGGACCTGCTCCTCGGTGACGTGCGGATAGGCCGCAAGAACGTCGGCCACCGATCCGCCATCGGCGAAATATTCGAGAACCAGCTCGACCGAAATCCGGGTGCCCCGGATGACCGGCTTTCCCCCCATTATGGCGGGGTCCGAATGGATATGGTCACGCCAGTTCATGCCGTCCTCACAAATCAATCAACAACCGTGTCGGGTCCTCAATAGCATTTTTCAACGCCACGAGGAAGGTCACCGCCTCGCGCCCATCGATCAACCGGTGGTCATAGCTAAGCGCGAGATACATCATCGGGCGCACCACGACTTGCCCGTCGCGCACCACTGCCCGGTCTTCGATGCGGTGGAGCCCCAGCACGGCCGACTGCGGCGGGTTGATGATCGGGGTCGACATGAGACTCCCGAAGACGCCGCCGTTACTGATCGTGAACGTGCCGCCTTTCATGTCGTCCATCGTCAGCGTGCCCGCTTTTGCGCGCGCGCCGAAATCGCCGATGGTTTTCTCGATATCGGCGAAGGACAATTTGTCGGCATTGCGCACCACGGGCACGACAAGGCCATTGGGCGCGCTGACCGCGAC
>JANLWD010000091.1:0-2286 GCA_031364345.1 Sphingomonas sp. | reverse complement strand
TTCGGCGTCCGCACGCCCGAACAAGCGGCCGCGATCGCTCACGTCGCCGATGGCGTCGTCGTCGGATCGGCGATTGTCGAAATCATCGCCGAGCACCGCGAAAACGCCGCCCCGCACGTCGAAGCTTATGTGCGCTCGCTTGCCGACGCAGTGCACGCTAAGGAAAACGCATGAGCTGGCTCGACCGCGTCCGAAATAGCATCCCGTTCATCGCCAAGCGCGAGACGCCCGACAATCTTTGGGTCAAATGTCCGGGATGCGGCCAGATGATCTTCGCGCGCGAATATGACGAGAACTTGAACGTCTGCCCGCAATGCAACCACCACGGTCGCATCGGACCCAAGATGCGTTTTGAGCAGATTTTCGACGAAACCTACACCGAACTTCCGACGCCGCGCGTCGCGGAGGACCCGCTCAAATTCCGCGATACCAAGAAATACACCGACCGTATCAAGGCCGCGCGCGCGGCGACGGGCGAGCATGATGCGCTGATCAATGCGCGCGGCAAAATCGGCGGGCGCAATGCCGTTGTCGGGGTGCAGGATTTCGCGTTTATGGGCGGATCAATGGGCGTTGGCGTGGGTGCGGCGTTCGTCGCGGGCGCCCGTGCCGCCATTGCAGACCGCGCGCCCTACATCATCTTCACGGCAGCGGGTGGCGCGCGGATGCAGGAAGGCATCATGTCGCTGATGCAGATGCCGCGCACCACTGTTGCCATTGCCGAACTGCGCGAAGCCGGGCTGCCCTATATTGTCGTGATGACCGACCCGACGACGGGCGGCGTTACCGCAAGCTATGCCATGCTCGGCGACATCCAGATTGCCGAACCCGGCGCGCTCATCGGCTTTGCAGGGCAGCGCGTGATCGAATCGACGATCCGCGAAAAGCTCCCCGAGGGATTCCAGCGCGCCGAATATCTTCTCGATCACGGCATGCTTGATATGGTCGTGCCCCGCGCCAAGTTGCCTGCGACTCTCGGGATGCTGATCGGCTATCTGGTGGATAAGCGGAAAGCCGCCTGAATTGGCAGATCATGCTCGTTCGGACGACCCCGCGGTTCAGGCGCAACTCGACCGGTTCGCACAGCTTTCACCGGGCCGCGACATTCTCGGGCTCGAGCGGATTACGGCTTTGCTTGCGACGCTCGGCAATCCGCAAGAACGCCTGCCGCTAGCCTTTCATGTCGCCGGCACGAACGGCAAGGGCTCGACCTGCGCATTTCTCCGGTCGATCCTCGAAGCGGCGGGCAAAACTGTTCATGTCTACACCAGCCCACATCTCGTCCGGTTCAACGAGCGTATCCGCGTCGCAGGCAATCTGATAGAAAATGACGACCTCGCGCCGCTTTTGTCCGAAGTCCTCAATCGCGCTGAAGCCTATGACATCGGCCCCAGTTTTTTCGAAGCGACGACTGCCGCGGCATTGCTCGCCTTTAGCCGGACCTATGCTGATTATTGCGTGATCGAAGTCGGACTGGGCGGGCGGCTCGATGCGACGAATGTCGTGCGTCCAGTCGCTTGCGGAATTGCGCAGCTTGGCATCGATCACCAAGCATTTCTGGGCACCACGCTTGCCGAAATTGCAGCCGAAAAAGCCGGTATTGCCAAGGATGGCGTCCCGCTGGTCTGCCTTGCACAGCCGCAAGAAGCGCTTTTGGCGATCGAAGCCGTTGCGGCAAAATCGAATGCGCCCGTCTTACTCGAAGCACGCGACTGGCAAATCGATCCGACGCTGATCCCGACGATGGCGGGCGCTCATCAGATACGGAATGCAAATCTTGCCGCGCAGATGGCCCAAATTGCCGGGATCGACGCCGTGTCGATCCATGAAGGCATCGCCACGGCGCAATGGCCCGCGCGGCTTCAAAAATTATCGACCGGCCCGCTTACTGGCAGCAAAAATATATGGATCGACGGCGCACATAACCCCGCCGCTGCCCTAGCATTGGCGACAGAGGTCGCGGCCCGCCCCCGACACTTGATCCTTGGCATCTTGGCGAACAAGGATGCCGACGCCATCATCGCGCAGCTCGCGCCCTATGCTCTGAGCCTGACGTTCATAACGGTTCCGAACCACGACAGTCATCTGCCAGCCGACCTGGCAACGCGCTGGCACGGCAGCGTAGCGGATGGTTTGCGTTCTGCCATCGCAGCCATCGACGGCGATATACTGATCGCCGGTTCGCTGTATCTCGCGGGGGAAGCCTTGCGCATCAACGAGCAGCTGCCCGACTGAGCCTCACTCAACCGTGACAGATTTGGCGAGGTTTCGCGGCTGATCGACGTC
>JANLWD010000066.1:0-6773 GCA_031364345.1 Sphingomonas sp. | reverse complement strand
GATCCCGATCGCGAAACCGCGCAAGTCGAACGGCTGCGTAGATTGGCCGAAGATGCCAAGCTCGACCCCGATTTCACCGAAAAATTCCTGCGGTTCATCATCGATGAAGTCATCCGCCACCACGCGGGAATGCAGCGCTAGGCGCTATTCCGCCGCGGGCAACCGCAGCCGGGCAAGCAATCCGCCGAGGTCTTCGCTTTCGTCAAGGCTGACGGTGCCGCCGTAAATTTCGGCGACGTCGCGCACGATGGCGAGACCAAGGCCGGTACCGGGCTTGCCCGTATCGAGCCGGGCCCCGCGGTCGAAAATGCGCGTGCGTTCAGCTTCGGGAATGCCGGGACCGTCATCTTCGACCTGAAATTCGATGAACTGGCCATCGCGAACAACCGTGATGAAGACGCTGCCACCGCCATATTTCGCCGCATTCTCGATCAGATTGCCGAGCAATTCGTCGAGATCCTGCCGCTCGACGCGAACCGAAACGGTCTTGGCGCCAGCAATGTCGATCCGCACTCTGGCATAAAGCATGCCGACAGCGCGCTCGACGGCTTGCAGGCTGGGCCAGACTTCGGCGCGGCTATGTGCATGACCGCGCCTGCCGACGGCACGCGCACGGGCAAGATGATGATCGACCTGCCGCCGCATCGTCGTTGCTTCGCGTGCGACGGTCGTAGACAGGTCGTCGCTTTGCGCCGTCGCGGCATTCATGATGACGGTCAGCGGCGTCTTGAGCGCATGCGCCAGGTTGCCCGCATGGCGGCGCGCTTCTTCGGCTTGCGTTTCGTTGTGCGCGATCAGGCCGTTCAATTCGTCGACCAGCGGCGCGACTTCTTCGGGAAGCTTGTCCTGTTCGATCCGCTGCGTCCGACCGCTGCGCATGTCGGCAATCGCCTGGCGCAATGTCCTGAGCGGCCACAGACCATATAGCGTCTGGAGCGCGGACATCAGAATCAGCCCGAGGCCAAGCAGCGCGAAACTGCGCACCACGGTTTTGCGCAACGTGTCGATCTGGGCGTCAAGCGAATCACGTTTTTGCGCGACCTGAAACCGCCAGACGGTTTTTGAAAAGGGCAGGGTGACATCGCGTTCGACAATCCGCAGATGTTCGTCGCGCAGCTGGTTGCTGTCGTAAAAATGCGGTTTGGTGTCGCGGTGCGGGGTGCCGTATTCGAGGCGATCGTCCCACAGTGACCGCGACGGAAACGGCTCGACCCCTTTTGCCGAAATCTGCCAGTAAAGGCCCGATTGCGCTTCGAGAAAACGCTGGTCGCCGAGCGGGCGGTTCAGCCGGACTTCGCCATCGGGTCCGATTTCGGCCGACGCGATCATCGCGGTCTGGACATAATCGAGCTGATCATCGAAATTTTTCGTAACCGCACCAGTCAGGACGCGGTCGAGCGCGACGCCGCCACCGATCAGCAACAGCAAAATCCAAGCTGCGGCCATCCCGATCATCCGGCGGGACAGCGAACCCTTGGTCGGCGTTGCGGCCGCGATTTGCGGCATCATGTCGACGGGTGGGCTGAGTTTATCCGCCAGCCGGTTCATCGAGCGAATAGCCGAGACCGCGGATCGTCGTGATGACGTCGGGACCCAATTTTTTGCGGATGCGCGTTACGAAAACTTCGATCGTATTCGAATCGCGGTCGAAATCCTGATCATAGATATGTTCGATCAGTTCGGTGCGGCTGACGACTTTGCCCTTGTGATGGAGCAGATAGCTGAGCAGCTTATATTCCTGCGCCGTCAGTTTGACCGGTTCACCCGCCAGCGTGACGCGGCCCGAACGCGTGTCGAGCCGGACATCGCCGGCAATCATTTCGGCGCTGGCATTGCCTGCCGCGCGGCGGATCAGTGCGCGCAGGCGAGCGATCAGCTCTTCGGTCTGGAACGGCTTGGCGAGATAATCATCGGCGCCGGCGTCGAGCCCGGCGACTTTATCGGACCAGCTGTCGCGCGCAGTCAGGACAAGTACTGGAAACGTCCTGCCTTCCTTGCGCCAGCGGTCGAGCACGGTCAGGCCGTCGATTTCGGGCAAGCCGAGATCGAGAATGATCGCGTCGTAATTTTCAGTGCTGCCAAGATAATGCCCGTCTTCACCATCAGTCGCCAGATCGACCGCATAACCCGCGCCTTCGAGCGTGTTTTTCAGCTGCGCGCCCAGCGTTGGTTCGTCCTCGACGATCAATAGCCGCATGATGTTCTCCCGATGTTGGTGACGACGTTAGCGGGTCTTAATCGCCAGCGCGACCCACAATGGCACCGGTCCGGCCGTTGACGTCGACCCAGATGACCGAGCCGTCGCGCATGAATTTTAGGCGATATCGCGCCATGTCGTCATCATACTCGGCACCGATATAATCGGCACCGCGCGCTTTCATGCCCGGGACGACACCGTTTTCGATCGATCGCAACGGCATCAGCGATCCGGCCATCCGCGCCTGATACGCGGCATCGGCATCCCCGCGCCGGCTCTGCGCATCGGCAGAAAACGACAATGGTGCGAGCATCGCAATAGCACAGACAAGGAAGCGGGCCGATCTCATGACAAACGCACTTAGGACAATACCGTTGAACAAGCCATGAATAGCGCCGGATCGCTCGCGCCGTCGCTGTCGACAAATGCTGCCATTGCGGGACGGGCCTGCTCTGCTTAGTGCAGCGACGATGAGTGCGGATATCAATTGCGACATTGCAATCGTCGGGGGCGGCCTTGCCGGCGGCCTTGCAGCTTATGCGTTGTCGGTAAAACGGCCCGATCTGGCAGTGCATCTGATCGATCCGTCGTCGACATTCGGGGGCAATCACGTCTGGTCATTTTTCACCAGCGACATCGATCCCGCCGATTGGTGGATCGTCGAACCGTTCATCGATCACCGGTGGGATCGTTACGAAGCACGGTTTCCGGCGCACCGACGCCAATTCGAATCGCCGTTCAATTCGATCCGGTCGCAAAATTTCGATCACCGTCTGCGCGATCTTTTGCCGCCGCAAGTGCCCGTGATGGGCGAAGCCGTGGCGCTGTCGCCGACCAGTGTCTACCTCGCCGATCAGCGTAAAATCATGGCGGGCGGCGTTTTCGATGGGCGCGGCGTTGCCGATCTCGACCATCTTGATTTCGGCTGGCAGAAATTTGTCGGCCATGAATATCGCACGGCACGGCCGCATGGGCTGACGCATCCGATCGTGATGGATGCAACCGTCGATCAGATCGATGGCTATCGGTTCGTCTATGCGCTGCCATTTGCCGACGACCGCATTTTTATTGAGGATACCTATTACAGCGACGGGCCGGAGATTGACCGCGGGGCGATGGCTGCGCGGATCAGGGAATATGCAGCAGCGCAGGGCTGGGACCTCGGCGAGCTGATCCATCATGAAATCGGCGCACTGCCGGTCACGATGGGTGGCGATTTCGATGCCTATTGGCGATCGGGCGGCGAGGCTGCGAAAATCGGCGTTCGTGCAGCGCTGTTTCACGGCACGACGGGTTTTTCGCTTCCCGACGCCGTGCGCACGGCATCATTGATTGCAAAGCTTGACGACTTGTCGGGCCCCGCGATTGCCAGCGCAATGTATGAATTCGCTGCTGCACGGTGGGGAAAAGGTGGCTTTTACCGCCTGCTCGACCGGATGTTGTTCCGCGCCGCGACGCCTGGCACACGCTATCAGGTGCTTCAGCGGTTTTACGCGCTACACCCCGCGCTGATTCAGCGCTTTTATGCCGGAAATACAACGTTTTTCGATAAAGCACGAATTTTGTCGGGCAAGCCTCCGGTGCCGATTGTCCGCGCGATGGCAGTGATGCGTGAGCGCAAAGGGTGAAGCGGATTGCGATTTATTGCGGGTCGGCAACGCCTGCTGACCCGGTGTATATCGACGCAGCGCGCGCCGTCGGTGCCGAACTTGCGCGGCGCAGGATCGGCGTCGTCTATGGTGGCGGGCGGCTCGGCCTGATGGGTGCGGTCGCCGATGCGGCACTTGCCGGCGGCGGCAACGTGATCGGCATTATCCCGCAAGCGCTGGTCGATGCCGAAGTCGCGCACCACGGCTGCACCGAACTGCGCATCGTTTCGGGCATGCATGAACGCAAAGCGCTGTTCACCGATTTGTCCGACGGCTTTATCACGCTCCCCGGCGGTGTCGGCACAATGGACGAATTGTGGGAAGCGGTCAGCTGGTCACAGCTCGGCTATCATGAAAAGCCCGTTGGCCTGCTGAACGTCGGCGGTTTTTATGACGCGCTGATCGCATTCAATGATCATATGAAAGCGGTTGGCTTTGTCCGCCCGCAACATGGCGGGATTTTGCTTGCCGATACCACGCTCGACGGATTGCTGGCGCAAATGACGGCGTATCGCCCGCATGAAACGATTTTCAAGATGAAGGCGGCCAATTTGTGACGCGCGCCGAACTTGTTTCCGCTGCGGCAGAATCAATTGCCAAAGGTTCGAAATCCTTCGCACTTGCCAGCAAGCTGTTCGACAAGACGACGCGCGAGCGGGCCTGGCTGCTGTATTTCTGGTGCCGGACCTGCGACGACATTGCCGATGGCCAGAATCATGGTGGCGCGATGTCGACGGTCGACGATGCTGCTGAACGTGTTGCCCATATCACCGAACTGACGACGATGGCGCTCGATGGGGTGGCGACGGGCGAGCCGGCGTTCGATGCGCTGGGCCTCGTCGTCCGCGAAACCGGCATTCCGCGCGATCTTCCCTATGATGTCATCGAAGGATTTGCGCTCGACGCGGCCGACTGGCGACCGCGCAAGGAAGCCGACCTGCTCAAATATTGCTATCATGTCGCCGGTGCCGTCGGCCGGATGATGGCAATCGTCATGGGCGTGTCGCCCGATGATGAAGAAACGCTCGACCGGGCAACCGACCTCGGCCTGGCATTCCAGTTGGCAAACATCGCTCGCGACCTCAGCGAGGACGATGCCGTCGGGCGCTGCTATCTCCCCGAAGACTGGCTGGTCGAGGCCGATATTCCGCCGGGCGAACATATGCGCCCGCATTACCGCAGCCGCATTGCCGACATGGCGTGGTGGCTCGCCGATATGGCTGAGGATTATGAGAATTCGGCGCGCGTCGGTGCGGCAAAGCTGCCGTTCCGGGCGCGCTGGGCCGTGCTGGCGGCGGCCGGGATTTATGGCGACATCGCGCGTGAAGTGGCAAAGCGGGGAAGCGCGGCATGGGACCACCGCGTCGTCACGACACCCGCTGCCAAAGCAGCATGGGTTGCCAAAGCATGGGGACAAGCAGTCGCCAATCGCCCGAATCCTGTCGATCGCGCCGACCTGTGGACACTGGGTACCGTGCCCTTGTCTCGTCGTGAGCGTCCGGTAAGGCGCTAGCGATGCGCCAGTATCTCGATCTCCTGCAGCATATCCTCGACACTGGCGTGCCACAGGCCGACCGGACAGGCGTCGGCACGCTGAGCACTTTTGGCTATCAGATGCGGTTCGACCTGAGTGCGGGATTTCCGCTCGTCACGACGAAGAAACTTCATGTCCGATCGATTTTCATCGAGCTGCTCTGGTTCCTGCGCGGCGAGACCAACAACAACTGGCTGACCGAACGCGGCGTCGGCATCTGGCAAGAATGGGCGCGCGACGACGGCGACCTCGGTCCGATTTACGGCAAGCAATGGCGCGACTGGGTTGCTCCCGATGGTCGTCACATCGATCAGATCAAATTGCTTGTGGAGCAGATCAGAACCAATCCCGCCAGCCGCCGTCAGATCGTCAGCGCCTGGAATCCGGGCGAGCTCGACCAGATGGCACTCGCGCCCTGCCACTGCCTGTTCCAGACCTGGGTCGCGAATGGGAAGCTGTCGTTGCAGCTTTACCAGCGGTCGGCGGATGTGTTCCTCGGGGTGCCGTTCAATATCGCGAGCTATGCGCTGTTGACGCATTTGCTGGCCGATCAGTGCGGGCTTGCGGTCGGCGAATTCATCTGGACCGGCGGCGATACGCATCTTTACGTGAACCACCTCGACCAGGCGCGCCTGCAACTGACCCGCGCGCCGAAACCGCTGCCCAAACTGGCCCTGAAACGGCGGGCGGAAAGCATCGATAGTTACGAATATGAGGATTTCGTCATCGAAGGTTATGAAGCACACCCGCATATCAAGGGCGAGGTGGCAGTGTGATCAGCATGATCGTGGCGCGTGCCGACAACGGCGTTATCGGCAAGGATGGCGCTCTGCCTTGGCACATTCCGGCTGATCTGAAGCGATTCAAGGCGCTGACGATGGGCAAGCCGATGATCATGGGGCGCAAGACATTCGAAAGTCTGCCGGGCATCCTTCCCGGACGTCGACATATCGTCCTGACGCGCGGGGACTGGACAGCGCAGGCGGCCGATGTTGCGCATGATGTTGCCGGCGCGCTGGCGATGGTGGGGCACGATGCGTTCGTCATTGGCGGCGCCGAAATTTTCGCGCTTTTCGAACCGCATGCCGATGTGTTCGAGCTGACCGAAGTGCATCATGATGCCAAAGGCGACACGCGGATGCCTGCACCCGATCCGACGACATGGGCCGAGACGGCGCGCGAGGATCATGACGGATATAGTTTTGTGACGCTGTCACGGCGATCATGAGGCGGACTGTCGCCTGGGCCGCACTTGTGCTCGGCATCGCCGCGCTCGCCTTTTTCGGTTTCCTGCCTCCCTATTTCGAGAGCAGGACCAATGTGGTCACCGGCCCGCAGCCGCCCGCTGCCTCGGCGCGTGTTGCGGCGCTGCACGATACGCTCCAGATTGCCG
>JANLWD010000062.1:0-1807 GCA_031364345.1 Sphingomonas sp. | reverse complement strand
ATGCGCGACGATCACGCCCGACGAAGCGCGCGTCGAGGAATTCAAGCTCAAGCGCATGTGGAAATCGCCCAACGGCACGATCCGCAACATCCTCGGCGGCGTTGTCTTCCGCGAACCGATCGTTATCAAAAACGTCCCGCGTCTCATCCCCGGCTGGACCGATCCCATTGTCGTCGGTCGCCATGCCTTTGGTGACCAGTATCGCGCGACCGATTTCCGCGTTCCCGGCCCTGGCAAGCTGCGCCTTGTGTTCGAAGGCGACGACGGCACCGTCATCGACGAGGAAGTTTTCCAATATCCGTCGTCGGGCATCGCGCTCGCCATGTATAATCTCGATGAATCGATCCGTGATTTCGCTCGCGCCAGCATGAACTACGCGCTTGGTCGCGGGTGGCCGCTGTATCTGTCGACCAAAAACACGATCCTCAAAGCCTATGATGGCCAGTTCAAAGATCTGTTTCAGGAAATTTTCGACGCTGAATTCAAGGGCAAGTTTGCCGAAGCGAACATTGTTTATGAACATCGCCTCATCGACGACATGGTTGCCTCCGCACTCAAATGGTCGGGCAAATTCGTCTGGGCGTGCAAGAATTACGATGGCGATGTCCAGTCGGATCAGGTCGCTCAGGGTTTCGGTTCATTGGGCCTCATGACGTCGGTTCTGCTCACACCCAGTGGCAAGACGGTCGAGGCCGAAGCCGCACACGGCACGGTCACGCGCCATTACCGCCAGTTTCAGGCGGGCAAGGCAACGTCGACCAACCCGATCGCATCGATTTTCGCGTGGACCGGCGGCCTGAAATATCGTGGCAAATTCGATGAAACGCCCGATGTCGTCCGCTTTGCCGAAACGCTCGAACGCGCGTGCATCTATACTGTCGAACAGGGCGGCATGACCAAGGATCTCGCGATCCTGATCGGTCCGGAGCAGGCGTGGATGACCACCGAACAGTTTTTCGAAGCCGTGCGCCTCAACCTCGAAATTGCGATGAACGACTGGAAGTAGGCTCCTCACGTCACCCCGGACCTGATCCGGGGTCCAGCTTCTTTCTTCTTCCTTCGATACACCGCGCCGTGCAAAGAAAAGTGGGACCCCGGCTCGGGGACCGGGGTGACGGGGGCTGAGTGCGCGCATGAAAAACAAACTCTACTACGGCAACAATCTCGATATCCTCCGCAAGAGCATCAAGGATGAAACGGTCGACCTCTGCTACATCGACCCGCCGTTCAATTCGAAGCGCAATTATTTCCAGATTTATAACAATCAGGGCGGCGAGGACCGGGCTCAGGCGCAGGCCTTCGTCGATACCTGGGAATGGGGCGACGAAGCGGTCGAGGGGCTGGCGTGGATCACGGACGTCGACAATCTCAACAATGGCAAGCTGACCGAACAGACCGTCGAGCTGATCCGCGGCCTCGAAAAAGTGCTCAAGCGCGGCAGCCTCCTTGCCTATCTCGTCCACATGACGCTGCGCATCGTCGAAATCCACCGCGTGCTCAAACCCACCGGCAGCTTCTACCTCCACTGCGACCCGACCGCCTCGCACTATCTGAAACTGGTGCTTGATGCGGTGTTCTGCGGGCAGGGTGGGGATTATTTGAATGAAATTATTTGGCTTCGTTCGACGGCGGGCAAGCCAATTTACAAGAATTTGCCCAAGAATACTGATGTCATTCTCTGGTACTCTAAAACAGCCGACTACTTTTTTGCGCCAGTGGTCGCCCCGCTCTCCGCAAGCGACATAGCGACCTTCAATCGCGACGACGGTGATGGGCGTGGCCCTTACAACACACAGCCGATTATCAA
>JANLWD010000007.1:0-6223 GCA_031364345.1 Sphingomonas sp. | reverse complement strand
GGTTGAATATCGAGCGCGCGGCGATAGGCGGCGATGCCGTCGGCTTGCCGTCCGACTGTTTTCAGCATGTGGCCAAACGACATCCAGACTTTTGGCTGATGGGGAACGGCTTTCAGGACTTGTTCGTAAAGCGCAATCGCTTCGTCGAAACCGCCGATGCGGCCGAGCGCCGCCGCTTTCAGATTGCTGTGACCGATATTTTCCGGATCATCGATCAGGACACGGTCGAGTTCGGCGATCGCGTCGGCCGGTTTGTTTTGGCGATACAGGCAGGTTGCAAGATTGGCGCGCGCCGCCCCGAAATCGGGTGCGAGTTCGAGCGCGCGGCGAAGCAGATTTTCGGCATCCTTATATCGACCGATCCGGCCGGCAAGTTCGGCCATCATGCGGATCGCCGCGACATCAAAAGGATCGGATTTCAGATGGGCGCGCAGGAGCGGTTCGGCATCGGACAAACGGTTGTCGTGCAGCGCGAGTGCCGCTTTCATAAGCTGCGGGTCGTGTATCCCGCGCCGGAGCGTTTTAGAGAGCAGCGACAACTGCATCGCCCATTGCGCGGGTTCCGACATTTCCGCCGAGATCGCGCGTTCGGTGGCCCGCATCAAGCACCGTGCGAACGGCTTTTTCGATTCTGTCAGCGGCGGCAAAATTCCCGAAGCTGAAGCGCAACATCATTGCGGCCGAAAGGATCGTCGCAAGCGGATTGGCGATGTCCTTTCCGGCGATGTCGGGTGCCGAGCCGTGAATCGGTTCGTAAAGACCGAAATTGTCGGCGTTGAGCGATGCGCTGGGCAACATGCCGATCGAGCCGGTCAGCATCGACGCCTGATCCGACAAGATGTCACCGAACATGTTGCCGGTCAGGATCACGTCGAACTGTCTTGGATTCTTAACGAGTTGCATCGCGGCATTGTCGACATAGAGATGGTCGAGCACTACGTCGGGATAGTCGGCGGCGATTTCGGTCACGACGTCGCGCCACAGTTGCATGGTGTCGAGCACATTTGCTTTGTCGACCGACGTAATGCGCCTCGATCGCGTGCACGCCGCTTTGAAAGCCACATGCGCAACGCGGGCGATTTGCGCTTCTGTGTAGCGCATTGTGTCGAAGCCTTCGCGAGCGCCCTTTTCGCCAGTAATCCCTTTGGGCGTGCCGAAATAAATGTCACCCGTCAGTTCGCGGATGATCAGGATATCAAGGCCCGCGACGATTTCGGGCTTCATTGCCGATGCATCGGCCAGTGCCGGCCAGACAACGGCGGGACGGAAATTTGCAAACAGGTCGAGTTCACGGCGCAAGCCGAGGATCGCCTGTTCGGGGCGCAATTCGCGTGACAGCGCATCGAGTGAAAAGTCACCGACCGCACCGAATAAAATGGCATCAGCATCGCGCGCGATGGCCAGCGTTTGGGGGGGGAGCGGATGGCCATGATGACGATAGGCAACACCGCCGACATCCGCATGCGTGAATTTCAGCTCCAAGTCGAGCGCTTCGAGCACGCGGACGGCCTGGGATGTGACTTCCGGCCCGATCCCGTCGCCCGGCAAGAGTGCAATTGTGCTCATTCACCGGTGCGATAAGGGCAGGGGGGCTGGTCGCGCAAGCGTCCGCCACTTATAGGCTCGCCGGTCGCCGCGGAAAAAGGGTGCGTGATGAAAATTACGATGATCGGTGCGGGATATGTCGGGCTTGTTTCGGGCGCGTGTTTTGCCGATTTCGGTCACGATGTCATCTGCGTCGATCTCGATCAGAAAAAAATCGATGCGCTTTTATCCGGCATCATGCCGATCTTTGAGCCGGGGCTCGCCGACATCGTCACCCGCAATGTCGCAGCCGGGCAATTGTCGTTCACGACCCAGCTGGCTGAAGCCGCAGCAGACGCGGACGCAATTTTCATTGCCGTCGGCACGCCGTCACGACGCGGCGACGGCCATGCCGACCTGAGCTATGTGTATCAGGCAACGCGTGATATCGGGGCGGCGATCAGAAAACCGACGGTCGTCGTGACAAAATCGACCGTACCGGTTGGCACCGGCGACGAAGTCGAACGCATCCTGCGCGAAGTCGCACCCGGCGTCGACATCGCAGTGGTATCGAATCCCGAATTCCTGCGCGAAGGTGCGGCAATCGGTGATTTCAAGCGCCCCGACCGGATCGTGATCGGATGTGAAGACGCACGCGCCGAACAGGTGATGCGCGATGTGTATCGTCCGCTGTCGCTGGGTCAGGCGCCGCTGATGTTCACCGGGCGGCGGACGGCCGAATTGATTAAGTACGCGGCAAACGCTTTCCTTGCGACCAAGATCACTTTCATCAACGAAGTCGCCGATTTGTGCGAAGCAGTCGGTGCCGATGTGAAGGATGTGTCGCGCGGCATCGGGCTCGACAATCGCATCGGCAGCAAGTTTTTGCATGCGGGTCCGGGTTATGGCGGGTCGTGTTTTCCAAAGGACACGCTGGCGCTGCTCAAAACCGCCGATGACAATGAAGTACCAATGCGCATCGTCGAAGCAACGGTAGCGGTCAATGATAGTCGCAAGCGGGCAATGGGACGAAAGATCATAACGGCGATGGGCGGCGACGTTCGCGGCAAGACCGTCGGCATTCTCGGCCTGACGTTCAAACCCAATACCGATGACATGCGCGATGCTCCGGCGCTTGCGATCGTACAGGCGCTGATCGATGCCGGTGCCGAGGTAAAGGCTTATGATCCGGAAGGAATGGTGCTGGCGGCACCGATGATGCCCGACGTTACCATGTGCAGCGACGCCTATGCCGTGGCCGATGGCGCCGATGCCGTGGCGATCGTTACCGAATGGGACGCGTTCCGCGCGCTCGACCTGTCACGGATGGCGGCGTCGATGCGCGCAAAGATTCTTGTTGACCTGCGCAACGTTTATGAGGCTCGCGAGGTTACCCGGCATGGCTTTTCCTATCACAGTGTCGGGCGGCCCTAATCAACGGAGGAAGATGGCCATGCATCGTGCAATAATGATGGTACTCGCACTCGGCGGCTGTGCGACTGTTCCCGACCGGGTCGATGGTCCCACCGAAGTGACGGCACGGCTGCTCACGGCCCAGGGGGCAGATCGGGGCAGCGCGGTGTTACGGCTGGCCGACGGGCAAATGCGTCTGACTGTCGATGCCACGGGTCTTTTGCCGGGCGCGCGCGCGGTGCATATCCATGATGTCGGCAAGTGCGAGGGCCCGGCCTTCGCAAGTGCCGGTCCGCACTGGAATCCCACCACCAAACAGCATGGACGCGACAATCCGATGGGCGCGCACCACGGGGACCTGCCCAATTTGCTGATCGGAACCGACGGGCGTGGTACGATGAGCATCGATGTCGCAGGCACGATATCGCAGATGCTCGACGCCGATGGCGCCGCGGTGATGATCCATGCCGACGCCGATGACTATAAAACCGACCCGAGCGGCAACGCCGGTGGCCGGATCGCATGCGGCGTCCTTTCTGTCCCTTAAATCGGTTCGCCTGCGGCGCGCGCACGTTCGGTGATCGTCGCTTCGGCCGCCGGCACACCGCGATAAGCGAACAACAACAAGCCCAGCGAAATCGGGACGACGACAAGCAGCGATAGCATACCGGTGCTGAGGCTTCCGCTCATCGTCGACACAATGCCCGCCAGCGATGGCCCAAGCCCAAGCCCGATCATCGCGTTGCCGAGGAAGAATGTCGCCGTTGCTGTGCCGCGCATGCGGGGGAGGACGAGATCCTGCGTTGTCGCCGCAGCGGGTCCGAGCGCGGCGCTCGCGAGAACACCCGAAACAAAGTTCAATACGTAATAAGTGGGCAGGTGTTCGGTAGTGTATGACCATAAGTAGAAGGGCACCGAGAGCAGCATGCCACCGGCAATCACGATGATCCGCCCGTTGGGCCGCGATTGGCGCAACCAGTCCGAAATCCGACCGCCCGCGATGACGCCGATAAGACCGCTGAGCGCGCCAGAACCGCCCATGAAAAAACCGATGGCTTCCTTGCGCGCATACCATG
This sequence comes from Sphingomonas sp., assembly GCA_031364345.1. Taxonomy (GTDB): domain Bacteria; phylum Pseudomonadota; class Alphaproteobacteria; order Sphingomonadales; family Sphingomonadaceae; genus Sphingomonas_O. The sequence goes on along the minus strand of JANLWD010000007.1, from coordinate 2,210 downwards.
GAACTGCCTGGCCAGCGTCAATCAGCGGCTGCATCCATGTACGGATTGCGTAGGGCGCGCCCCAAAACGAACCGGCATAAGCGAGGAACGCGACAAGCCCATATCCCAATGCAACTTGCAGAAAAGCGGGCGTCCCCCAGATCAGGCGAAACGTCACGGGATCGCGCAGGCGCAGCGCACTGACCCACGAGAACACGGCATAAATGCCGATGCCCATCGCGATCCATTGGGGCACGTTTTTCGTGATCAGGATCAGCGCATAGGCGATCAGCGCGCAAAAGCTTGCAAAGCCGAGGTTAATGGCAAGGGCCGCCGGACCGCGCTTTGCCGCGCCGATCAAGGTCAATGGCGGTATGATCGTCAGAAGTTCGGCGAAGAAATCGGCGAAAGGGCGATCGGCCGTCGGTGTGACGATACCGTCCGAAATGCCGCGCACCGGTTCGCGCAGCGTGCCGACCCAGAATGCGAGCAAAAGGCCGGGGAGACCGACCGCGAGGAAGGCCGCTTGCCAGCCGACCAGTCCCAGCGGCCCGCCGCCGGGATAAGCTGCGTTCCATTGTCCGACGACAAGCGCACCGATTCCGAGTGACAGGCCACCACCGATATACAGACCAGACGAATAAATCGCGAGTGCAGTTGCGCGTTGCGATTTGGGGAACCAGTCGGACAGCAGCGAATAGGCTGAAGGGCTGGCCGTCGCCTCGCCGATGCCCACGCCGATGCGCGCAGCGGTCAATTGCAGCGGCGTTTTTGCAAAGCCCGACAACGTGGTCATCATTGACCAGAGGCCAAGCCCCAGCGTGAGCAGCCGGACCCGGTGCCAGTTGTCGGCCAAACGTCCCAAGGGGATGCCGAAAAGCGCGTAAAATACGCCGAATGCCGTGCCATAAAGAAATCCCAGATAGGCATCGGTAATGCCGAGATCGCGTTTCACGTCTTCGGCGAGAATGCTCAGGATCTGGCGGTCGATGAAGTTGAAAACATAGACGAGAACGAGGACACCAAGCGCATACCAGGCATATGCACGACGAGCACGGGGCGCGATTGGTTCGGTCATAAGCATCCTCTTGTCGACGGTTGGCTAATCGACGTGCGATAGTTCGACAAGCGGCATGTCGTGTTTCGCTTGAAAATGTCGGCATTACCTCCAATATCGCTGCTGTCCGGCGATGGGCGCCGGGAGAGGAGTATTTTTCGATGGCCAACTGGTCCGATCCCCGTTTGACCGCAGGCGCGGCCGCCGCCTCGGTCGGTACCCGCGATGCAGCATATGACGCGGGTCTGCGGTCATATATGTTGTCAGTTTACAACTACATGGCGTCTGCGGTGCTGCTGACTGGTATCGTCGCGATGGTATTTGCGAGTTCCGGATTTGCGGCACAAGTGCTGAATACGCCGTTGAAGTGGGTTATCATGCTCGCACCGCTCGGCTTCGTGTTCGCCCTGAGCTTCGGCATCAACAAAATGTCGACCGCAACTGCTCAGGCCGTTTTCTGGGCCTTTGCCGTTGTTATGGGACTGTCGATGTCGGCGATTTTCCTCGTTTATACGGGAACGTCGATTGCGCAGGCATTCTTTGCAACCGCAGCAGCGTTCGCCGGCTTGAGCTTGTTCGGCTATACGACGAAGCGTGACTTGTCGGGCATGGGTTCGTTCCTGATCATGGGCGTTGTCGGCCTGATCGTTGCGAGCTTGCTCAACGCATTCGTGTTCAAGTCGGGCCCGATGGGCCTTGCGATCAGTGCGCTCGGCGTTCTGATCTTTGCCGGTCTGACGGCCTATGACACGCAGCGGATCAAGTCGATGTATGCCTATGTGGCCGGCACAGACATGGTTGGAAAAACCGTGATTATGGGCGCATTGTCGCTCTATCTGGACTTCATCAACATGTTTCAGTTCCTGCTGAGCTTCCTGGGGAACCGCGAGTAACCTTTCGCAGTTCATCATATCGGGCTCTGATCTTGCCCGGCGCGCTATCTGGCGCGCCGGGCATTTTCTTTACCACTGGCAGGCGCTAGAGCGCTTCAGCATCAGGCAAGGTTGGCGGAGGCACTATGCCGTCAACCCTTGGCAGGGTCACAGGAAGGGTTCCGGACGATGGTTCGCTATATGTTGAATAACGCACTGGGTGCTGCGGCGCTGGCGCTGCTGTTAATGGCAAGCGCTGCCGATGCGAAAAAGAAGAAGCCCGTGCTGCCCCCGCCGCCACC
>JANLWD010000307.1:0-2213 GCA_031364345.1 Sphingomonas sp. | reverse complement strand
GCGAGAAGAAGCGCAACGAGATGGTGCAGATGGGCATCATCGACCCGTGCCTCGCGATCCTCGACGAGACCGACAGTGGCCTCGACATCGATGCGCTGCGCGTGGTGGGGGACGGCATCAACCGGATCATGCGCAAACCCGACAAGGCGGTGCTGCTGATCACGCATTACCAGCGCCTGCTCGATTATGTGAAGCCGGACCTCGTCCATGTCCTGGCCGACGGCCGTATCATCCGCACCGGCGGCCCCGAACTCGCGCACGAACTCGAACGCGAGGGATACCGGGAACTGGCGGCGTGAGTGCAATGCCAACCAGACGCGACGAGGCCTGGCGGTATAGCGATCATAATGCGGTTGCGCGCCTGTGGCCCGTTGGTCCGGCGACATTCATCGACGTGGCGGCGGGGGAACGCGCAACACGCCACCTGATCGCCGATAGCGGCATCCATGATTTCGCGGTCACGGTCGGCGCGGGCGGGCGGATGGATTTTCATGTGCTCAACGCGGGCACGGGCTATGGCCGGATCGCCATCGACGTGACGCTTCATGACGGCGCACATTTCGAATTCGGCGCGGTGCAGATCGGTGGCGGCGCAGCCAATTTGGAAATCGTCACCACCGTCCGCCACGTCGAACCCAACGCGACCAGCCACCAGACCGTCCGGAGCGTGCTCGGCGGCACGGCGACTGGCTCCTATCTTGGCAAAGTCGCCGTAAGCCGCGACGCGCAGAAAACCGACAGCGTGCAATCGGTCAAAGCCATGCTGCTCGACCGGACGGCGACCGCCAATGCCAAGCCCGAACTCGAAATCTATGCCGATGACGTGAGATGTGCACACGGCGCGACGGTCGGCGAACTCGACAAGACCGCGCTGTTCTATCTGGCGGCGCGTGGGCTGCCCCCGGCCGAAGCACAGACGTTGTTGTTGCAGGCATTCGTTGCCGAAGTCTTTGAAGGCGCGGCGGCGCAAACCGAACTCGAAACCGCGGCACTTGCGGCATTAGGAAGATTCGCATGACGATAGCTCAAGCAGTTCCCCTCCCTGGCAGGGAGGGGCTAGGGGTGGGTATCGGCGAAGCCGATCACAGGGAAAGCCTCTGGAATCGTTCGCCGTTGGCGACACCCACCCCCAGCCCCTCTCTGTTAGGGAGGGGAGCCAGAGAAGACTTTCCCGGGATCGGCAACTGGCACTATCTCGACACCGGCGCGTCTGCACAGAAACCGCAGGTCGTGATCGATGCGACGGTCAACGCGATGGGCCGCGATTATGCGACCGTGCACCGCGGCGTCTATGCGCGCTCGGCGGACATGACGATTGCGTATGAAGCGGCGCGGCGGCGCGTGGCGCGCTTTATCGGCGCGACGTCCGAAAACGAGGTTCTGTTCACCAAGGGCGCAACCGAAGGCATCAATCTGGTCGCGCAGACGCATCCGCGCGGCCGCGTTTTGCTTTCGCAGCTCGAGCATCATTCGAACATCGTGCCGTGGCAACTGGCGGGATACGCGATCGACGTTTGCCCGCTGACGGCCGACGGCCAGATCGATCTCGATGCCGCCGAAGCCATGCTGACGCCGGCGCACACGATGGTTGCGTTTGCGCATGTCTCGAACGTGATGGGCGGCGTGCTCGATTCGGCACGCGCTGCGAAACTCGCGCACAATGTCGGGGCAAAGCTCCTGCTTGATGCCTGTCAGTCGGTGCCGCACATGCCCGTTGATGTCGCTGCGCTCGATTGCGATTTCTTCGTGTTTTCGGGGCACAAGCTGTATGGCCCGACGGGTGTTGGTGTGCTGTGGGCGCGTGCCGACCTGCTCGATGCGATGCCACCGTGGCAGGGCGGCGGCGCGATGATCGACCGCGTGACATTCGACCGCACGACTTATGCCGATCCCCCCGGACGCTTCGAAGCGGGGACGCCCGCAATCGTCGAAGTGCTCGGCCTTCACGCAGCCATCGATTATGTCGCTGCGATCGGCCTGGATGCGATCCATGCGCACGAAGCGGCGCTGGTCGCTGAATGTCGCGAGGCGCTGCGCTCGATCAATGCCGTCACGCTTTACGGCCCCGAGGCCTCAGCAGGCATCGTGTCATTCAATATCGAAGGGGTGCATCCGCATGATGTCGGCACCATTCTCGACGAAGAAAGCGTTGCGATCCGCGCAGGCCATCATTGTTGCCAGCCGCTGATGGCCTATCTTGGCGTCGATGCCAC
>JANLWD010000052.1:0-1803 GCA_031364345.1 Sphingomonas sp. | reverse complement strand
CATTTGTCCGACGCGCCCGAAACCGACGATAATCGTGCGCGCTTCGACCCTTTGGTCTTCGTCGAGGGCAACGTCGTGGCGAAGTTCGATGCGCCGCGCGACATCATGGCCGATCCGCGCGAGCAGGGGCGTGATGGTGAGGCCGATTGCGGTAACAACTTGCCAGAAGGCGGCATCTTCGGCGCCGATCAGGCCCGCGGTGCTGGCGGCGGCAAGCACGATCAGCGTGGTTTCGGACGGGCTGGCCATCAGGACGCCGGTTTCGGTCGCGACGCCCGCGCGAACACCACCGATGCGCAGCAGCATTGACGTTATCGCAGCTTTGATCACGACGACCCCGACGACCGATGCGACAAGTACCTGCCACTGCGCGGCAATCATGGCGAGGTCGACACTCATGCCCACGGTGATCAGGAACACGCCGAGCGCCAGCCCCCTTAACGGGCCGATGACGCTTTCGACTTCGCTGGCGTAATCGGTCTCGGCAATCAGCACACCGGCGACAAGTGCGCCGACAATCGGCGACAGGCCGACTGCGGTCGTGGCCACGCTGGCAAGGATGACGACAAGCAGGCTGGCAGACAGGAAAAGCTCAGGGCTTTTGGTTCGGGCAGCCTGGGCAAAAAGCACGGGAAGCGTGAACCATCCGACGACCAGCATCGCAGCGACTGTTGCAGCGCCGGCAATCAGGACGGCGACCATGCCACCGAACCCGCCCCCGCCGCCAAGCGCGCCGAGAAAGAAAATGATCGGAACGAGCGCCAGATCTTCGAACAGAAGCATCGGAAATGCGAGCCGCCCGACGGCGCTGGTCGTGCCCGCAATCGGCAACACAAGTGCCGTCGACGACAGGGCAAGCGCAATGCCGAGCCCGGCAGAAGCTTCGACCGGTCGACCGAACAGGAACAGCGCGACCGCAATCAGCAGCGCAGATATCAGGAGTTCGGATGCGCCAAACCCGACCACGCGGTGGCGCATACCCCACAATCGCCGGAACGAAAGCTCCAGCCCGATCGAAAACAGCAGCAGGATGATGCCGAGTTCGGCAAACGGGCCGATCGCCTCGGGCTCGGTGATCGAGACATGATACAGCCACGGAAATTGCGCGACCATCGCGCCGAGCCCGTGCGGGCCGACGAGGATACCGACGAGAATGAAGCCGATCACCGGCGTGATGCGCGCGCGGGCAAATGCCGGAATGACGAGCCCCGCCGCGCCGAGAATGACCAGCGCATCCGAAAAACCGGTCGAGTCGAGCGGGAGCGCCATGAGAGCAGGGTAGGGGCGGAATTCGTGGCGTCAAAGCGTCCGCACTTGCCACGACGTCTTGGCTAAAGCAGCGCGCCCTGTGCCCCGTCATCGCGTTCGGCCGCAGCTGATTTGACGGCATCGGCGCGCGCCATGGGCAGGTTCAGGCGATCGCCGCGGAGGATTTCGGCGACAGTGATGACCTGCAACCGGTCGTCCTCGCGTCGGAGAAATGGGTTTTGGTATTTCCCCGCTGCGGTGATTTCGTCCCGCATCGCCTTGGTCGGCATATCCATGCAGATCAGAAACCCGAAATCAGCTTTCTCGCGAGTGATCGTACCGTACAGGTCACGAAGGTCGCGATGCCCCGTCTTGCCCGACTTGACCTGAAAGATCGCTTTTCCGTTGGTGTAATTATTGCCTTCGCGACCGTTCACGAAATAGGCGATCCCATCGACGCCGCCGTCCGCACCTTTCTTTTCGTTGATGCGCGCCTGATTGTTCGAATAGGTCAGCACGGCCCATTTCTCGAATTCCTTGCGCGTCTTGTCGTCC
>JANLWD010000071.1:0-41967 GCA_031364345.1 Sphingomonas sp. | reverse complement strand
GCGGTCGATCAAGGCCAGAACCTTCATCTTGTGGTGGAACGCGCGCTTTTTCGGCGCGCCCTTGATGCGACCGATGAAAGTCTCGTCCACTTCGACAATGCCACCGCCCGAGCCGAACGGTGCAAGGTCGCCAGAGTGCATCGCTTCACGGGTGCGGTGGGCCGGAAACCACGCGCTCTTGTAGGTGATTTCGAAACGCGGTGCAGCTGATGCGCCGAAACGCCCTTCTTGCTCGCCATCATCAAATAAGTGGCTTGCAGCATCTTGTGGCGCGGGATGCGGGCATGTTCAAATACAGTGCCGATCTTGGCGGTAAACTGACCCTTGCAATGACCACAGCGCCACAGGCCTTCACGGATGCGCTTTGCAGGGTTCGCCGTTACATTGGTCAGCCGGTCCATTGCGCCGAAATGGGGGCAAGACTGGCCGTCCGCCCAGACAGTGCTTTCGAGGTGCAAAGACACCTTGGCTTAGTTGTGAAACTCGGGGCGGGAAAGTGCAGACATCGCAAGAGCTACCATTTTAGCGTTGTCTCCCCAAGTCTAACCGTGTTTGCAAGGTAAATAATTGCTCTTTTTTTGGCCCAGACAAGCAAGGCAATATCTATAGCTGCGTGCGACCGCTTTCTTAGTTAAGACGACCGGTTTAACCGACGCGGATTCACTTCAAACCGTTCGCCCCAGTTTATCCAGCAACACAGAACCGTAAAGACGGACCCAAGTAGTGGCGTACGCAATGGGTAATCGACAAGACTGGCTAACATTAGGATCAGTGTTGCAAACACCGATGCGCGCGCCAGGATCATAGTGGACTTTGATTGGTTTTCACTTCGGTAGCAGCGATAACTTGCGCGACTCCACCAGGCGACGAAAATTGCGAGGCCAAACATGCCCAGCGCACCGCCGGTGATCAGCACCTCAATCGGGTCACTATGGGCATTGTTCCAGTAGTAGGGATTCAGCATGGCGTCTTGTTCGTAGCTTTTAAACACTGGGACGAACGAGCCGTAACCGGTACCGAACGGCCACACATCACGCGCGATTTGTAACATGACAGGTAAATATTCGACGCGTCCTTCGGCACTCAGCGCTCGGGTGTCCGAGATCCGGTCAATCGAAGCCGACCGGTCAGCAAAACCTACCAGCGCGACGACACCGCACAATCCGACGACGATCGCCACGGCGACGAGCCAGCGCTTCCAAGACCAGCGTCGCATGTCAGAGAAATTCGGCTGAACCGAAAAGGCTCCGATCACCCCGACGCCGGCGAGAATCACCCCCGCGCGCGAGCCGACGACCAAGACATAAACAATGATAGCTGTGGCCGCGAAGATGCCGATTGCTAATCGCTGTTTTCCCGGTGTCAGCCTGTCGAGCCGCGGCATCAAGACCCATGCCCGAATCAGCGGGAGCGTCATGGCCAGCGCTGCAGCTTGATGATTGCGGTTTGCAAACAGCCCGACGAGCTGATCATTGGGATCCGTATCGTAAAAATATAGCGCCGACGTCGAGCCACCTGTGGTCTGGAGAAGCCCCAGAATCATGCTCGTCAGGATGATAGCAAAAATGCAGAATAACCCTCGTTGCCGCCATTCCTGATGCAGATTCGCCATTGCGGCCAACACGGCAACCGGGACTGTAAGGGCGACAAGCGCATTGATCGTTCCGTCAACCGACACCGTTAACGGTCGCCACACGATATTAGCACCAAAGGCGTCGAGTACGTCGTTATAGCGCGCATGCCCCGGGATCGTGTGCCAGACGGCGGGTGGCAGGGGTATGAGCTGGATCGCCATCGTTGCAGCGAAGAAGCCCAGCAATGCCGGGAGCGGATTGATATCGGGCCAAGTTTCGCGCGCCTGCCAAAGCAGCATAAGGCCAATAACGATCACGACTGGACGCAGCACAAGGAGTTGCAACGCATCGGCTCGCGACGATCCACCCGCAAATACAATGATGACGGCAAGAATCACCGTCAGCAAGAGACCAGTGTTGATTTGCCATTTCCTTGTCGGTAGCCAAGACAGGAGCGACTGCTGAATCCTTATTCCTTTTGGCAACTTGACGGCCTCTCTGTTCGTATTTTGGCGCTGTTAGCCGAGGACGTCGTCAATCCAACCGTCCAGGCTGTACCGGTGCAATAATATTTCATCCTGAACAACCCAAGGCTTGTTCATGAACCCGGTGTCGATGCGCGGATTGTCGCGATCGACGACGTGGTGATTATCGGGATGATAGAAATCTGCCTGCTTGACCGATGGGTTGGTCGTTATGATCTTTTGCGATGCGCCAAGCATTTCAATTGTTCGCATCGTATATCCGGTTTGGACATGGCGCTCGATGTCGAGCACAACCTTTGACTGCGCAACAAGGCTATTAACTTCTTTCGTTTGCATCGGCGAAAAAATGAAATCTGTTTCCGCCATGCGCCGATAAGCAGCATTCCAGACAGGCTGCGCCTTATGAAGCAATCGGCTACGAACGTAGAGTATTTTGCGGAACGCGAAATGCGCGGGGATCGAACGTGCAATCCGGTCTACCACAGTCACTCGGTCGCTGTGGGCTGTGCCGATGAACAACAAATCAATATCGCGGGTCGCCGCGGGCGCCCTGGCGAGCCGATCGCGATAAAACAAGGGGCGGTAGATCAGCCGAGGCTCTGCGGTGACATCGACGGGATCAAAGCTGAACGCACGATCGAAAAGCTCGATCTTGTCGATCGATCCTTTGGGCATGTTGCGGAAGCTGTCCCAAAAATAGAGCGTGAACCGTGCGCGAGGTAGCATTGCGCGCATCCGGGCGATCATGCTTAGCGACAATGCCTCTCCTTTGATGACGACGACGTCACGGATGTTGTGGTCCGCGACCGCGGCAATCTCGCGCGTGAAATATGCATCGCTTTTGCGTTTGAGCAGTTCGGGCGACAGGCGGACGACGGCTTTTGTCCAGATGTCAGTGCCGGGGCGGTCGTTGATCCAGGCCGTCGCACGCCCGCGGACCTCTAGCGCTTTGGCAATGGCTTGCGGGTAGCCGAAAAAATCCGGCGAGATGAGCAGTGTGTCAGTCATTTTATATTACAGCTGGCTACGAATATGTTGCTACCGCTTAGCGGATAAGGGCGAAGGATCAACCTGCTGCAATCTGCACTGTGCCTGCAAGATGTAATTCTTCCCGGAGAGCAACTGGACGCGCCAATATCGTTCATCGGCTGCTGAAGGGCGAGCCAATCGGCCCTCCGGGTCAGCAAGGGTTGTCGGCATCGGAATTGCCTTGCGGTCGATCTCGAGGTCCACAGAACCCCGCCGGGCAAAGGCGGTAAAGTGCCACCGTCCCGCAACACACCGGCCCCAAACCTGCCCATTCGTCCGTACAACACCGAAATCTGCGAGTTTTGCCGGTTTGGCATTGCCTGACCAATTGCCGGGCAATCCGCGGGGATCGGCATATATCATCGATCGGCTGCGCGCGTAGTCGCGCCGATCATTGGTGCCACCCGACGACCGGGCAAGGATCGTTGGTCCGATTGCCGACCATTCGGCCCGCCCAAGCGCGACGCCGCCCGCGTCCAGGGCGGCATCTGACGATGTATTTGCGGTCACGATGGTCCTATTGGCATATCGGATGCGGACGGGAAGCGGACGGGATGCTTGAATCACTTTTTCGATCGGAAGCCAGCGCCCGTCAAGCCGATGCTGGATCGCGGCCGCGTCAGACGATGCGACTGCGCTTGCCACCGCGCCGGAAAGCGCCGCTTCCTGAACAAAAAGCCGGGGGTCACCCCATAGCATGCCCGATCGGAAAGGCTGATGTCCAAAGGCAAGTTGCTGGGTCCGATACATATCGCGATTGCTCTCGTCGGTTAGCGGGTCTCGCGATGTCGGCAGCGCCGGCGCATATCGGTCATAAAATCCCATACCAAAATTGTGCTGAAGCGGTCGGATGTGACGCAGCGCAAAATCGATCCACATCGGCGTTGCCCGAACGTCGCCGCGTTCTCCGCCTCGGTTTCCGACCGTCATTTGTGCCTCGACACCATCGACGGCGCCAGCCCAATAGAAATGAAAATGACCTTCGCCGAATACTGGTCCAGATTCGTTGCGCTGCATAAAGTCAAACAGGGTCCGGGTGCCTGCGACGGACGCTGAAAAGCTTGCCGCGCCGGGTTCCCGCGCGTCCATGTCGACGACGCGCCAAGGCTCGAATCCTGAATTGACGTCGATAAACGACGCCGTCGTGCGGAGCGTCCGATGGATTTCCGGCGCGATACCAGACGCCAATTGCGTAAATGCCCGAGGTTTCACGAAAAACGAGCCAACCCCGACTGCTTGATTAAACCATCCCGTGCGTCGCGCTCCGGCGCTGTCCAGCGCAATCAGTCTCGGGTCGAATTGGATCGCGTTGGGATAATAATCGATGTAGTTCTGGTGAAGAGCAAATAGGCATCCGACGTCTGCCGCGCGCTTAGCAATCCGGCGAAGGACAGCGCCGCCGCCAAGATAATCGTTGGCTGGCAAGACGGACGGGAGGCCGTTGTCATAGCCGAGCCGCTGCCAAGCATGGATGATCAAAACACAGTTGCACAATCCTGCAGCTACGAGCCCATCGAATTGCTTTTCGATATCAGAAAAAAATAGCGTTTCAGTGATGTCGACCATCACGCGTCCTGCGACGCGATCATAAAAGCGCGACCGGGTCCAAGGGGATACTGGCATGACGCCGATTACGGTGCTCGACATCGTGATGATAAGACGTTCGCGTAAGCGGTTCAGCGACCCGTCGGTCTTCAGCCGATAGTGCGCGATGTCGTTTTCGAACGCCGTGGCAGCGCTGTGTGGCCAGTCAAAGACGGCGCTGTAAAAGCGGGCCGGGTTGGGCAATCGATAGGCGTCGACTGGACTATAGGGAATGAGTTCTCGGACAAGGCCCGGCGTTTCGGGCGGCGTCATGCGCAATTCGACATGTGCGGGAAGATCCGCCTCGATCTCGATGCTGAGCGATCCTTTTACGATGCGCAGCCGTGTCGATACCATAACACGCTGGCGATCGACGTTGAAGGCTTCGTCGATCGTGATGCTGCCATTTCTGCGCGACGTTAAGCGATTTGCGTCGCTGACGCGACTTGCGTTGCTGGCCCACGCCAAAGCATAGCGCACGACCGTCGGCGGTCCGCTGATGCCATTCTGCTGCATCGACACCGTCCCCGAGCCGTTTGCGCCTGGCGTCCAGCGATAGACGAACTTTCGCGGCCCGCTTACGACGATAAATGTTGCTGCCCCATTCGAAATCCTGATTGATGAAGCGATTGTTCCAACCGGTTCGGGGACAATGCTGCCCATTGCTGGGCCCTCGGCTTTTGCAGTGCCGACGTTAGCCATCACGCTACACGCCAATAGCAGGCACTTAACGATATGCGTTGGTCGAGCGGCGACGACCGTCATTAAACTCTAGGCACGCGGTTAAACCCGTTTCGCGACGAAACCGCTGGACCCGCCCGATTTCGGTGAACCGTCCGCAGCCAGCGCGGCGGCGCGTATTTCGCACCCCAAAAATAAAGAGCAGCCGCGATCGCAGGAATATTATGTATGCTAAGGAAGTAGAACTGGACAATCTGCATCCCGAGCGTCGTGTAAAGCAGGATCGCAGCCGTCATCTGGATCATAGTGAGGCGCGTTTGTAACCGTTTCAATTGCAGCAGGAAGAAGCCACTGAATAGGCCCGAAATCAGCGGTATGATGACAACGCCGAGCCAGCCGAAATTTGCATACCCCCATTCCGCTGTCGTAAGCCGGAGCCCGCCGGTCACAGCTTCCGATATATCGGCGCCGATATCGAAATAGGAAATGGTCCACACACTTGGGTTCCACTCATAATTTCCTGGGATCAGGCCGCCATAAATCGTGCGCCCGTATGTGAAATACTCGCCACGCGCAAAACCGTAGAGCCAGTTCAACTGATCAGCGATGTCTGGTGCGCCCGCCGAGATAAACTCGGAAAGGGATTTTCCTGTGTTGATACTTGTCAAGGTCGACACATTGAGCAACTGCCCGAGCATATAGTAAAACGTGCTACCAAACGGGAATATGATCAAAACAAGTGGTATGAACCACTTGAGACCCTCGCGGCTGCGGGCAGCGAGAATCCCAAGAAAAATGAGCATTCCCGTTGCCGTTGCACCGCGAGCGAGTGAAATGAAGATCGCGATGAAGGCAAAGCCGGCCAGCATAAGCAAAAGAGGCGATCGTTTTTCCCAAGCCAGCATAAGCACCAGCGGCATAGATGCAGCGATGACGGAGAAACAAAATCGGAAAAGATAGGCAACGCGGTAATACGCATCACGATATTCGCCTTTGAACTGCTTGGCGGCAAATGGATCGTCGGCAAACATCGGGATGAAGCCCATTATCCAGTAGGCAATGTAAATGCCGATAACCGACAGCCCGACCACGAGCAAAACGCGGCCAATCAATTTTGCTGACGCTGTGTCCAGATGAAATGGCGTGGCCGCATACGGCATGTTGACACGCTGTCCAATATATCCCCCGAGAACCGTTCCCGCGCATACGAACAAGGCGCCGACGATGTTGATCTGAGTAAACAGCATGATCGTCGTATCGGGAACGATCAGCCAGACGTCGGTGAGGAGGCCGGGGATTATGTATGCCGTCATACAAAATCCGGCGGCGAGGTGCGTTGGTACATTCCATCGGCTGCGCCAAACGAGATAGGGCGCAAGGATTTGAATCGACAGTGCGCAGACAGCGACGAAGATTAGCATGACGTCATATCCAGCCGTTTCATGGTCAAGCTCGCCATTTCAAACGGCCGCCGAGTGAGATTACACGTTTCTCAATCAGAAACCACGACACGATTGCGGCGGCAATCGAAAGTGCCAGCGTCGTTAACAAGCCAATGAATGGCGACGCCGCAAACAATCCGAGTGCGATGAGCGCTTGCGCGATGGGAAAGTGATATAAGTACAGGCCGTAAGAAAAGTCGCCGGTTGCGTTGGCGGTCCAAAGGCGGGGCACTGCAATCGCGGCCCAATATACGATGACGGGGACAGCGAGTGGCGCAACGAGATGAGAGGCTGCACCATCGGCGAGCGCATAGGCAACGACGGCAATCGCGGCGCTCCATGCTGGCGGTGGCGCCTTGCCCTCACGCGTGCGGTAATAGGCCAGAGCGCCGCCCGCAAAGAACGACAGCTGGCCGGGAAGCTGCTTGGCGAGACGGAGCACCAGATCGTTGCTCGTCGTTTGCCCGGCAGTAAACAAGCTATAATGCCATGTAATCGACGCGATGATGGCAAGCACAAGCACCGGCAGGTATCCGAACTTGCGGATTAGCCAAACCATGAACGGCACACAGCAATAAAACATAACCTCGACTTTGATGGTCCAAAGCGAGCCATTCACGGCAGTCTCGAAATTCCCGGAAAACACGCCCGGCAGTGCCGGATGGCTGAAATTCGACAGGATGAGGTTCGACCCCAGATACGACCACCAGTCGGCGCTGGCATAATATTGTGCGGCCGGCAGCGTCGAAAGGGGCGCGAGCAGGACCGCTGCTAAAATAACAACTGCGAAATATGCCGGAAAAATGCGGAATATTCGCTTTGAAAAATAACGTGTCAGCGACGAACTGGTCTCGCAGCTCATGAAGACCAGAAAACCGCTGACGACAAAAAAAGCCTGCACGGCGAAGGTCGACGAGACATAGGTTGCCAACCACGACAGACTGGCTTCATTGGATAGCAATCCTATGTGAAAGACGACGACCATGCTGGCAAAAATCAGGCGCAAACCATCGAAATTATTGATTTTTAGGCGGTCGACGGGCGCCAATGTACGTTCGGATGTGTACGACACATTGGCTGGCGTATTGAGCATTCAAAAAAGGTCACTTCTGAGTTTTCATACCAGTGCAAGCTTTGGGGGTCATTGCTATGTTAACAAAGACCATGAAATGCTATGGTTTTTCGCTAGCTAGGCGGTACCGCAGGTTCCGTCCGAGGGCAAGGGCGGGGTTTTGACTTTGTGTCATAAGCTATGTCTCGCCGTTGTCTCCCAACGCCTTCGATCCTATTATGCGTCCTGATGCGCTGGCGGTTAAGTTCGCTCAAGCGATTACTGAATACGAAGATTGAAAGATGAAAGAGTATGTCTGAAAATAAAACGCCGGAACTGTATGAGGACTATCTGGCTTGGAAAGGTTGGGAAAGCGAAATAAACTTTGGCCAAAATGATAGAATGACTAATATAGGTTTTAGAAAACAACTCAAAGGCATCGTAGACTGTAACCAAAATGGCTTGAGGGTTTTAGAAATAGGTTTTGGGCAGGGAAAATTCCTAGCATTCGCAAGGGACTGCAGTTGGGATGTAACCGGATTAGAAATAAACCAAGACTTAGTAAAAATCGCCCAAAACACCGGATTTGATGCGAAGTATTCCGAATCCTTAAAAGATATGATTGATAAATCATTTGATTTGATTGTCGCTTTTGATGTTCTGGAACACATACCGCAACCAGATATTATCCCAATACTACAAACTCTGAATAAAAAATTGAAAGCTGAGGGCAAGATTTTCTTGCGCTTTCCAAATGGCGATCACTGGCTGGGTAATATTCATCAAAATGGGGACCCGACGCATGTGACCGCGATCGGTTATTCGAAACTAACCTATTTCACGGCGATGGCTGGCCTGAAGGTCGTCCTGTTCCGCGGCGCGCGCAGGCCCGGCTTTGAAAGGGGAATGTTTCATGGCATTCACAAACTGCTCACCGAACCCGTCAAGCGCGCCATAGCAACCGTGCAACGCCTGATTTACGTGCCAGGTCTGCCAATTGTTTTATATCGAAGTGACTGCGTTGCAGTCCTACGGCGCGAGACCGGAGTTTAGCGTTCAATAATGTCGCTAATGTCGATCAAAAACTCCGATTGGCATATCCACCACTCTTCGGGCGAAGATATATCCGACGATTGAACGCAGGGCCATGGCGGCTGAAGTTGCACCCGCAATGCCGATTATCCCAAGCCCGAAATATAAGCCTAATCCCGCTAAAATCAAAAAAACGATCCCACCGCTCCACGCCGAAATCTTAAACGCGCGACGGTGCTGTCCGCGGGCGACAAGAATCTGATCGCCGACGCCAAACGCGCCAACTATCAGGTTCCCGGCGCCAAGTATCACTGTGCATAAGAATGCACGCGGGTCGCTCACATTCATGGCAACATTCAACAACCACGAACCGGTCACCAGGAACACAAGGTTGGATAACAACATCATGCCATTTGCTGATATCAATATCATCCGAACTTCCTGACGCGCCGAGACTACCATGTCGGGCTGGTAGTATTTACTGGTCAATGGGATCACGAGTTGCCACGCACCAATCAGAGGGAACAGTATCAGTTGTGAAACACGAAGCGCGATGGTGTAAACGCCCAAATCGGTCGGTTGCACAAACCATCGTGTCAGTGTCAATCCAAGTGGCCCGGTCTGAGAAAGCAGCACGAGAAGCGAAATCAGTAGCCCGGCCCGCACATGGGTCAGGACTGCGCGGGGGTGCAGGGCGTCACGCCGGCCGATTTTCAGGCCCTGTCGCCGTACCATAACGCACAGGATGGTCAATTGCACCGCTTCGGCCAGCAGCGTTGCCACCATCCAGCCATCGGCCCGCGAAACGAGCGGGCTGTCGGGGGCAACGACCATCACCGCGCCAAGGATAAGCGCAACTGCCAGCGACTGCAGCCCGAACGTTGCGATGACGTTGGCATGATTGTTGACGACGAATTTGAACCATCCACTCAAAACGAGGCGCGATGCGACCAGCACAGCCATGATCGCGATGAACAGCGAATTGGCCGATAGCCATCCGGTGGCCGCAAGCGTGCCCGCGCCGAGCACCAGGGTCGCATTCAAGGCCGCAGCCGGCGCGAACAAAGCGCAATCTAGCGGCGCATGGATGGTCGTCGGCGCGCCGGTTTGCGACCCCTCACTCTGCAACAGCACTCGGAGTAAAATCCGGTCGAGCCCGAACGTAACGACCGATCCGGCAAAACTGGCGATCGCGACCGCGCTTGCATAGATGCCAAATTCGGCAGGCGACAGGGCGCGCGCCGCAACCGCGAGCGACAGAAACAAACCCGCGTAGCATATCAGTTGAACAGCGAGCCCTTGCGAAAGGCGGACGACCGATGCGAGCTTCATTGGGGCTGCGTCATTGCGTAGCGTTTGCGCGCCGCAGCATCTGGCGATCGCTCAATTCGCGCATGGATTTGTCGAACCCCGCGTCGCTCACTTCGTGACGCGCCGCCCAGGTCAGGAAAGCGTTCAGACCGTCTTTGAATTGCCATTTCGGCGCATACCCCGTCAGCGACCGGATCAGCGAAATATCAGCGACATTGTGTCGTATGTCGCCGACCCGGTAGGCACCCGTGACTTCGACCGGCACGTCTTCCCCAAAATACTCTATAACCGCCTGGGCAACCTGGAGAACGGTCGTGCGTTCGCCCGACCCGACATTGAGCGCGCTGACACCGTGCACGTCGCGTTGTGCACAGGCAAAAGTGGCCTCGACGACATCGTCAATGAAAACGAAATCGCGGCTTTCCAGTCCATCTTCGAAAATATTGAGTGGCTTGCCCTGGCGCACAAGGTTGGAAAACACTGCCAGAATGCCGGTATAGGGATTGGTAAGGCTCTGGCCGGGGCCATAGACATTTTGATAACGCAGAGCGAACCCGTCGATACCCAGCGCAGATGCAAACATCAGGACCATCTGCTCCTGAACCTGCTTCGACAGGCCGTAAAATGACGACGGACCATAAGGTGTCGCCTCGGATGTTGGCATCAACTCAACCACGCCGCGGCAATGCGGACACACCGCCTCAAAGCGCCCAGCGCTCATGTCGGCTTCGGTGCGCGGGCCGGCAAAGACCGTGCCGTGTGTAGAACAGTGATATTGGCCCTCACCGTAGATCGCTCGCGAGGATGCCACGATAAGTTTGCTCAGCGTTTCCGGCCGTTCGTTGACGAGGAGGTCAAGCATAAGTGCCGTGCCCTGCATGTTGACGTCGGCATAATGTTCGACGGCATACATCGACTGCCCGGTGCCGGTTTCCGCCGCGAGGTGCACGATCACCTCTTGTCCGGCGAGCAGCTGGTGCATCAATTCGCGGTCGCGTACGTCGCCGCGAACGCAGGTGGCAACATCGATCAGGCGAGGATCAAAGTCTGCACCGGTCCCGTGAACCTGGTCGCTCAGATTATCGACAACCGTAACCTTGGCGCCATCGTCCGCGAACCTTTGTGCCAGTCGTGTGCCGATGAACCCCGCACCGCCAGTAATAAAGACGTTTGTCAAACCCGCATGCTCCTATGATGCCGCGACGCCCAGTAACGCATCGACGCACTGTGCCAAATCGCTAAATGTTGCGTCGGCGCCCTTCGGACCTTTTTCAGCATTCGCCCCCACAATAAAACATCTTCCCACGCCTGCGGCGCGGCCCGGGGTGATATCGTCACGCTTGTCACCAACCAGGATCGACTGCGACGCATCGATCCCCAACGACTCAGTTGCTGAAAGAATCATTCCAGGCTCGGGCTTGCGACAGTTGCAGGCAGAGTCTGCCGGTTGTAGGTCTGCGGGCAAATGAGGGCAGTGTTCGACGCGCGCGATCGGCGCATTTGCCGCGGCAAGCTCCGCACACATATAGGAGGTAACTGCCGCAAAGTCGGCTGCGGTATAGTATCCGCGGGCAATTCCGGATTGGTTTGTTACCACGACAAGCACATAACCCGCAGCATGAAGCCGGGCGAGCGCTGCTTTTGCGCCGGGCGCAAAATGGAAATCGACGGGGCGCCCAACATAGCCGTGGTCCAGATTGATGACGCCGTCGCGGTCGAGAAATGCCGCGCGTCGGGATTTGAGGTTATTCATGCGGTCGTGCGGATTCGCGTGATCAATGTGCTCGTTGAAAAGCCGTTGCGGAACGGGATGGCACACGCTTTGCCGCCCCAGCCTGTCACCAGATGCGTTTCGTCGAGACTATCGATATCGTAGTCGCCACCCTTGACGTAGATATCGGGCCTGACACGCGAGATCAGAGCGATTGGCGTTGGTTCGTTAAACATCAGTGTTACTGAAACGCTTGCCAGCCCTGAAAGCACGATTGCCCGATCGGTTTGATTGTTGTGAGGCCGGTCCGGACCCTTGCCGAGCAACCGCGCGGATACGTCCGAATTGAGGCCTATGATTAGTGACGCACCAAGCGATGCCGCCTCATCGAGATATTCAACATGACCGCGATGGAGGATGTCGAACACGCCGTTGGTAAAAACCCATGGCCGCGATAAAGACGCAAGTAGCTCGTCTATTAACTCGGCAGACGAGGCCTCTTCGGCGCTTAGAAACTTGCTCAGCATCGCGGTTTGCTGTAACGGGTTAACCAACGAGCGCCAATGCAAGATTGTGGCGAGAGGAGAAAAATGTCTCTGTTTTTGTCAAACCTTGCGGAACATCTTGCGCTGTTTCAAACTCTTGATGCGCTGGAAAATCCGGTTGCGGATGCCGCTGGCGCGATGGCATCAGCGCTTCGCGTAGGCAACAAAGTGATGTTTTGCGGGAATGGCGGTTCTGCAGCCGATTGTCAGCATCTTGCAGCAGAAATGACGGGCCGGTTTAACAAGGATCGCGTTCCGCTAGCGGCAATCGCGCTGAGCACCGACACATCAGCACTGACCTGCATCGGTAATGACTATTCGTTCGACGAGGTCTTTGCGCGCCAGGTGCGCGGTCTGGGTCGCGCGGGCGATTGTTTGGTCGGGATATCAACATCGGGTAATTCAGGGAATGTTCGCCGCGCTTTTGAAGATGCGCGTCAAATCGGGGTGACAACTATCGGCTTGCTCGGGCGCGATGGCGGAGCAATACTGGCGCTGTGTGACTATGACATCGTCGTGCGAAACGACGTTACTGCGCGCATTCAGGAGGCGCATATCATGATCGGGCACACCTTGTGCGGCATGATTGAGCAGCAACTTGGTTTGGTCGACGCCTAAGTCTGGGCGCGGCGGCCATTACTGTCCTGCGATCAGCTTGCCCATATAGTCAGCGACCCCTTCCGCCACGGATGCAAACGGCGCACTGTAACCGACATCGCGCAGCCCGGCGATATCGGCTTGAGTGAAACACTGGTATTTTCCGCGCAGGTCATCGGGGAAAGGAATATACTCGATCAAGCCCTGATCGACCTGCTCTTGAAGCGACAAGGCTGGCAAGCCCTCACCGTGGCGCATCACATTGACAACCGCTTGCGCCAAGTCATTGAAAGGCTGAGCCCGCCCGGTCCCGAGATTATAGATACCTCTCGCGGCAGGATGGTCGAGAAACCAGCAATTTACGTCGACCACATCGCGGACGTACACAAAGTCGCGGCTATGACCGCCATTGCCAAAGCCGCCGTATTCACCGAACAGTTTGACCTTACCGTGCTCGCGATACTGATTGAAGTGATGAAACGCGACCGATGCCATACGTCCCTTGTGCTGCTCGCGCGGCCCATAGACGTTGAAATATCGGAATCCAGCAATCTGCAGATCGGTCTTCGGCAGGCTGCGCCGCACATATTGATCAAAGAGTAATTTTGAATAGCCGTAGACATTGAGTGGCTGTTCATTCCTAACTTCAGGGACAAACTTTTCGGCAAGACCGTAAGTGGCGGCAGAGGATGCATAAATAAACCGCGTGCCCGATGCCAGGCAGTACTCGAGCAACTGTTTTGAAAATTGAAAATTGTTTTGCAGCATATAGCGGCCGTCGCGCTCCATTGTATCCGAGCATGCGCCTTGATGTAAAATGGCGTCAATTTTGCCCAAGCTGCCTTTTTCGAGCTCGGCGATAAAAGCGTCAGAATCGAGATAGTCGGCGAGCGACAAATCGACGAGATTGCGAAATTTGTCGCCGTCGACGAGACTGTCGATTGCGATGAGGTCATCGATACCGCGCTCATTTAGTGCGCGAGCCAGATTGCTACCAATAAAGCCGGCGGCGCCCGTAACGACCACTCTCACGTAAATAGCTCCCTGAAATCAACGACCGACGTACCGAATTTGCCCACGACGATACCGCCCGCCCGATTAGCGATAACCACAGCATCGCGAAGCGACATGCCAGTCGCGACCAACGTTGCGAGCGTGGCGATAACCGTATCGCCAGCACCGGTCACGTCAAACACATCTTGAGCTATCGCGGGCACACGAAAGTGTCCGTCTTTGTCAAACAGCGACATACCATCTTCGGATCGCGTAACAAGCAGCGCACCGAGATGCAGTTGTTCGCGAACCGTTGTTGCGACCGCCTCCAATTCGGTTTCGCTATGCCACTGGGCCGAAACCTGAGCTAATTCGGTGCGATTGGGCGTGACGACAGTGGCGCCGCGATAGACGCTGTAGTCGTTGCCTTTCGGATCCACGAGCACGGGCTTCCCCGCAGCCCGCGCCAGCTCAATCAGCCTTGCAGCCTGCCCAAGGGCACCCTTGCCATAATCTGATAGCAAAACGACATCATGCTGTCTGACAACGCGCTCGAAATCACTCGCCATTGCCTCGAGGGCGGCAGGTGATGGTCGGGCTTCGAAATCAATCCGAAGAAGTTGATGCTGCCTCCCCGTAACCCGCAATTTTACAGTTGTCGCCAATTCAGGATCGGTACTCAAAGCGGGCGTGATGCTCGCTTTCGCAATCGCGGCCGCCAATTTACCACCGGCATCGTCGGCGCCAACGACGGTCAGCAGCGTAACAGATGCACCCAAGGCGGACACATTGGCGGCAACGTTTGCAGCGCCGCCAAGCCGATATTCCTCACGCCGAACGCGGACGACGGGCACCGGCGCTTCGGGTGAAATCCGATCAACGTCGCCAAACCAATATTTATCCAGCATCACGTCGCCGACCACAAGCACCGAGGCTGACGCAATGCGTTGTTTCAAATCATCCATTGTATGCGTGGCCCTTTACAATGCCGATCGTGAGACGCGGTTAATAAAAGCAGCGAACGCAAGGGTCCTACCGCCCTCTCCGAACAAGCCATCCCACTGGTTCATATATGAGGTCTTGGGAAGCCAGTAACGATTTGATACGGGTGAAAACACAAAGGCTGATCGGCCGACCAGCTCTGCGATGTGTGCGGGCAGACTGTCTGCGCTCACCACCGATCCCGCGCCGCAAACGGCATCGATCATGGCGCTGAATTGGCGCGGAATTTTGATATGGTTCAATCCGCTCGCTTCAATGTCGGGGCGTTCACCGTCGAGTACCATAAGTTCTGCTGTCAGTCCCAGGGAGCGAGCGACGTCGGAGATTTCTCCGATCAGCGGCAGCGGAAGATTTTTGGCCGGCATGCGGCTGCCTGGGAAGATCCGGATTGGCCCGATTGCCCGATTGAGCGATTTCGGTGCCGCGTCTCCGGTTCCGAACCACTTATCGTAGGCCAGGTAAATGTTGTTTGCTGCCGGAATTATCTCAAATGCCCGGCCTTTCGTGATGTAGGCCTCTCGGAAGTTGCGGCGGTCAAACAATAATTTGGCATCGGGGGGCAATCCGGCGTCGCTGATATGACGTCGCAACGTCCGTGCACTTTTTGCAGCGGCAAAAAAACCAGCTTTCCGGACTTCAAACAGCGCGGGCATCCCTGTGTCCGCATGGCTTACGGCTCGGTAAGGAAGCGGCGTTTTCAGGGCGTGATAGAGTGGGACCAAATGGTTGCCGATAAGCAGCATGATCTGCTTTTGTGATTGCTGCTGCGCGCGTTCGCAGCAATGGATAGCGATCACGAGGTCGCCGAACGCTTTGACCGACACGACGACGACGCTATGCAGTTGGCTTATGTTTTCGATGCTGTCCACAGAGAAAGCCGTCATTCACGCGTAACGCGGAGTGCATCGAGCCAAGCGCGGAAGCCACTTTCGCTTGAGGCCGCTATATTGACCCATTGGGCATAGCAGACTTTGTCGGGGACATCGAAAGCGAACGTAAATTGCCGCCCAGACATATCGGCCCGCGGAAGATTGAAACGCTGCAGCGACGTTCCTTCTGCGCATACTACCGAGATTGTAATCGCTGATCCGGGTTCCGTGGTGAAATCACCCACTCGGCCTGAAACAGTGTAACGGCCTGGTTCAAGACCGACAAGCTGTTGAGCGGCACCGCTGGATGTCCCTTGCGCTACATCAATCCTCAGGACTGATCCACCGGTCGGCTGACTGTCGAAATACGCGCGCATGTCTCCCCCGTCGGACAGCCACCAGTTAAACGGTGCGATTCCGGTGTTGGCATCGAAGTCACCATCGACGAGCCCGCGGACGCTTGACGGACGGCGCTCGATAAATTGCATAAGAGCGACCGCTTGGCGAAACGCTTTCAGCGTGACCAACCGCCGTAGAACGCCCTCGGCATAGATATCATCACCGGTTGTCCGACCATCAAGTCGCGCAGCACGAGCCGACATATCGAGAGCGTCGGGACTGGTTCCGGAAGTACCAAGTTCAATGAAATATTCATTCCACCACGGCCGACGCTGCGCCAACTTGGGCATCAGATCGCGCCGGATTTCCGGGTCGGACGCTGCCGCGACTAGAATTGGCAGTAGTTGTGGACGTAGTTCTTTGGATACGCTGAGCGCCCGGTCGTAGTGGATAATCGCATCGTTCACGTTTTCGCGGCGCACAGCGTCTTCGATCGACCAGACTTGCGCCAGCGTATTGCGGCGCGTTAGCGTTTCGGAGAGTTTGAAAAACTTGCGCGCATTTGCACTCTGCCCGGTAACGTCGTCGATCGCTGCGAAAGCCGCAACGGCGTCTCCATTGCTCGGCTCGCGGATCACCGCAGCACGCAGCAGAGCGCGTGCGGACGAAAGAGCGTCTGAAGAAGGGGCGTCGGCCTTGAGCGAAGCCGACGCGGAACCCACTGCTCCTTTGGTACCCTGCGGCCAGAATGCTAGTGCAAGCGAAGGCGCTCGCGTGCCAAAAGTAAAGTTCGCGGTCACAGCTGTTGCGATCCAGACGAGCATCACGCCCAAAAGCAGGGCGGCGCCAGCTCTAAACCCCGACTTGTTGCGCACCGGCGGCATTGTTAGCTCTGCGCGGTAAGCTGGTCTGACGGCGTATCTCCATATCCGTAGCCATAACCATAATTATAGCCGTATCCATTTTGCGCGCGCTGGGCGTCGAATTTTGTTACAATGACGCCGTACAATGGCGCCCCGACAGCATGCAGACGCGAAATTGCCACACGCGCCTCGGCCTTTGCTGTGCTGTGTGCTTCCATAACAAAACAAATCCCTTCAACCTGACTTGCTAAAAGGGGCGCGTCGGCAAATCCCATCACCGGCGGCCCGTCAACAACGATATGATCGAATTGTTTGAGAAGCTCGACGAGTAAATCTTCGAACCGGTTGCCAGACAAGAGCTGCGCTGCGCTGGGCGGCTGAGGGCCAGCACCGATGATCCACAGATTATTGATTGCAGAGGTCTGGAGCGCCTGTTCGATGACATTAGCTCCTGTGATGAGATTGCTCACGCCGGGCGAAAGTTGGGCCTTAAGCATTTCATGCACACTCGGTGATCGCATGTCTGCGTCAATCAGTAGCACTTTCCGTCCGGTCGCAGCGATCGTTTTCGCGATTCCGAGTGAGGTTAGCGATTTCCCTTCGCTTGCGCGCGAGCTGCTTATTGCCAGTGTCTTCGGGAAACCATTTGATGTTGCGAGGGCAAGCAAAGTCTGAACAGAGAAGTAGGCTTCACTGACCGGTGATTTCAAATCGTAGAGTGCAGCCAGAGGATCGTCGGTTACTTTCGGGACAACGCCAAGCAACGGCAATCCGAGCAATTCTGGCACCTCGGCTGGATCAGACAGCGAATCATCTTTCTGTTCGAGTGCGATCGCCAGTCCGATACCGGTCGCAAACCCCGCCAGCAACGACAGGGCCAAGTTGACCCACATCCGGGGGCTAGATGGCTTTGTCGGTAAGTTCGCTGGGTCAACAATAGCTATGTTGTTGACGCCAATACCGCCTGCAACACCAATTTCTTTATAACGCTGCAGAAGCGCTTCATAAAGCTGTCGGTTCGTGTCCACGTCACGTTGCAGAATATTATACTCGGTGCTGCGGCGGCGCAGGTCGAACAGGCCGGTTTTTAAGGCATCAACACGAGAAGAAAGTGCCGCCTCTCGTTGGCGGGCAGCGTTATAGGTACGTTGAAGCGTCGAGCGAACGCGCCCTTCCTCTCGTGCGATTGATCCGCGGACTGCGTTCACTTGGGCGCGCAGAGCTTGGGCGAGCGGATATTCTGGGTCGAACTTTTGCATCATTTCGGCATATTGCGAGTCAAGCTCAGTAAGCCGAGCGCGCATTTGCGATATGCCCTGGTTGGTCAGGGCTTCAGCCACATCTCCGCCACGCGCAGATAGTCGACTTTGCGCCTGGATTCGATCCGCGACGGCGCTTGCACGCTCGCGGTTAAGCGCGACGAGATCATCGGCAACTAGTGATCGTTCATTGGCAGAGCCAGACCCGGCGCTTGACGCGCCTTCGCTCGGCAACGTGACAATGTCCTTGGCCGCTGCGTAATTGACCAAGCTTCGCTCTGTTTCGTCAATTCGGGTGCGCAATTGTGCAAGTCGCCCCTCAAGAAATTTACGGGCGTACGACGTAGCCGCATAGCGACGATCCAGCGTTTGCTGAATAAAGTTCGCGGCCCACGTATCGGCAATCCGTTTCGAAAAGGCAGCGTCTGAAGTCGTTACGCTGATTGTGGCCAGGCGAGACAGGCGGGGAATCGAGACGGATACTTCCCTTAAAAGAATGTCGCCAGCTTCCCGAATCCTGACTTCCCTTGTCGATGCTCGCGGGAGCAGTTTTCCATCTTGAAACCAGTTCTTTGCTTTTCTTGATCCGAACATCTCAAAGAATGACCCGCTGTCCTGTAAACGCAAGTCCTCGGCAACGCTTTGAGCAAGCAAAGTCGAGCGCAACAGTCCGAGCTGAGTTTCATAGAACTCCGGATCGACTTGCGCCTGGGTTCGTGAGTCCGCCCCATCGACATTGGCGAAATTTCGGGCCTCGCGCTGGATTTCTACGATAGTCGACGCGGTATATTTCGGTGTCATCAAAAGCGTTGAAACAAGTCCGAGGATAAGCGCGATCGATACACACGAGGCAAGAAGGCGAATGCGCCGACGCAGTATGGCGAGCACCTGGATGATGAACGGCACGGCCGACTGATGAGCCTCCGCAATAAATACGCCGTCTTCAAGGGATCCGTTTTCCGGCGCGCGCGTAATTTTCACGATGTCCAATCCCTTGTAGCCCGATCAACGCCGCGTGGGCTATCTAAATAAATAAATTAGCGGTGTCGTGATTAGCGGTGCGGCCGTCACGACATCCTTGAAAATGCGCCGCGCTTGTGAGTCGCCAACATAAATTACGTCGTTAGAAAACACCTCTGGATCTTCGTAAAGGCCCTGGCGAATAGCGCGCAAGTCATACAGCGCTGCGTAGCGCTTTCCGTCGGCTGTTCGGAACACGACGACATAGTTTTCACGGGCGAATTCCGTTGTCCCCGTCGCGCGCGCTATAGCCCGAACAAGCGACATTCGACCAACTAACGGGTAAATACCCGGTGCTGCAACCGCACCGTCGACAGTGATGACCTGATTTGCCGCGGTGGCTAAGTTCACAGTGACGATCGGCTGGCGGATATGGGCATCGCGCAGGCGCCTCGTGATAAGTGCCGTCAGCTCGTTTACTGTTAGACCGGAAACTTCAAGGCTGCCCACCATCGGCAGCGCGATCTGTCCCGTTAAATCAACGGTCAAAGTTTTACTAAATTCAGGAATGCCGAATACGTCGATGACAAGTTGATCAGATGGTCCAACAACATAAGGTCGGCCTGGGATGACCATGTCGGTCCGGGATGGCTCTGGTAACGGCGCTTGCCGCACAATTTCCAATCCAGGACGCCCTTCGAGTTGTGGCGACGAGCAACCCCACACCAACAGAGCGGGGCAAAGAACCCCGGCGCAAACATTACGTCGATTCATTTGAGCGCCGAACTATCCACCACGCATGTTGAGCGCCGCTCGATATGATGTCGGCATCCATGATGCAAGCCCGGATTCGTTGAAAGCAACTTGCCTTGCGTCCGCCTGCATTTGACCAGCCGCCCGCCGCCGGTCGGCGATGACGTTCAAAATGCATTACGACCGAATGGCATGGCCAGCGTCGTCACCAAGATCTTGAGATCGAGGATCAGGCTCCATTCGGCAACATACTCGAGGTCGGCTTGAAGCCGGTCGCGCAGGTTGCCTTCGACAAAGGTATTGCCGCGAAAGCCGCGAACTTGCGCAAGTCCGGTGATGCCGGGCTTGACGACGTGCCGCTCCCAATAAGCCTCGTCAACTTCCCAATAGAGCAACGAGCCCGCTTTTGCGAGTGGCGCGTGCGGGCGCGGGCCGACAAGGCTCATATCGCCGGTCAGTACGTTCAGCAGTTGCGGTAGCTCGTCGATGCTCGTCCGGCGAATGAAAGCGCCAACGCGTGTGACGCGGGGATCGTCGCGCTCGGTAAGTTTGCTGGCCTTGTCGTCCTGCTGGCTGATCCGCATCGACCGGAATTTCCAGATGCGGAACGAACGATTACCGATGCCGATGCGATCCTGGCGGAAAAATACCGGGCCGCGGCTGTCGATCTTGATCGCGATCGCGACAATCAGGAGGAGCGGAATCAGAAATGGCAGCATCGGGATGACGAGTGCCAGATCGAACAGCCGCTTGAGCGCTTCCTGTTCCCACGTCAGGCGCCCGTCGCTGAGCAGGACACCGGTGTGGCCGTCACGCGCCGTGATCGCCAG
Source organism: Sphingomonas sp. (assembly GCA_031364345.1). Taxonomy (GTDB): domain Bacteria; phylum Pseudomonadota; class Alphaproteobacteria; order Sphingomonadales; family Sphingomonadaceae; genus Sphingomonas_O. The sequence continues at coordinate 21,057 of JANLWD010000071.1, read as the reverse complement.
CGGCTTTAGCCCGTCGAGTTCGGGAATGACGATTTCCGTCGGAACGTCGAGCGTCTTGAGCGCGTGCGACCAAGCCTCGCGTTTTCCGGGCGCACAATGGACGATCACGCTGTCCATTCCTTTGGCAAAGATACCGAGCTGGTTCATGGCACGCACGTCGCTCCGATCAGGGAGAAGACCGGCAGCAGCGGCATCGAGGACGAACAGGCCGACGTCTTTGGGCTGGCGACCGCCATCGAAGATGTGGAGGTCGGCAAAGAGGCCGCGTGATGCCGGTTCGCGATTGTAATTGGCGACACCCCACCGAAAAACCGAAATCAATCCAGCCGAAAGCAGCGTTCCGATGATGAATTGCGCGCGCGAGAATTCGGCGCCGACCTTGAACATGAACGCCAGAAGCATAAGCGCCGCAGTAAGAAACAGGATCGATTTGATACCGCGGTAAATACTCGTCGGCGCGCTGATCCCGACGCGTGCGCTATAGGCGCCGTCGTGCAGCCCGAACATCGTCATCAAGGGGAGGCTTGCCGCGAGCACCGTGCCGATCTGAGGAAGATCGTCCATGCCGTAGACAATCAAATTTGCCGACGTGAACCCCAGGATCAGCGCGGCAAAGTCGGACGCGATCAGTGATGCACAGATCAGCATTCGTGTCCGGCGCCGCCCTTTGCAATGGCGCTCCGCTGCTTCGATCTGATCAGCGATCGTCCGGAGCACGATTTCCCGACCGGGCAAATCATCCCGCACTGGCATCGGCATCATCGGATGGGCAGCCATTATCGATAGTTCTCTTGTCCGGGGTCGCTTCCACCGTATAAAAGTGGAAATTGTGCATAGCAACATGGCACCGTCCGCACACCAGCGCTGAGTCATCGTTTCGGCGGTCGAACGCAGTTGGGAACGGCGGCCGTCGTTGCTATATGCCTGCTAGTTCCCATCCTGTTGAGGTTTTGAATGACTTACGCGCCACCGATCGCCGAACAACGTTTCGTCCTCGAAACAATTACCCGCATCACCGATCTTGGCGTGGACAGCGATATTGCCGATGCGATTCTCGAGGGCGCGGGGGCATTTGCGGCGGGCGAATTCGCGCCATTGAACCGCGTCGGCGATACGGTCGGCGCGCACTGGGCCGACGGACGTGTCACGATGCCCGACGGATATCGGGCAGCATATAAAGCCTATGTCGACGGCGGCTGGGGATCGCTCGACGGGCCCGAAGCTTTTGGCGGACAGGGGCTGCCGTTCAGCCTGGCAACTGTCGTGCTCGAAGACCTTGGCACGGCAAACATGGCTTTCACGTTGTGCCCGATGCTGACGGTGGGCGCGATCGAAGCAATTCACACCCACGGATCGGACGAGCAGCGCGCAACCTATCTACCCAAGCTCGTCAGTGGCGAATGGAGCGGCACGATGAACCTGACCGAGCAACAGGCAGGATCGGTTGTCGGTGCTCTGGGGTCGACCGCAACGCCGCGCGCCGACGGCAGCTTCACGATCAAAGGCACGAAAATTTATATCACGTTCGGCGACCACGACCTGACCGACAATATCGTTCACCTCGTCCTTGCGCGCACGCCGGGTGCGCCTTCAGGAACAAAGGGGATATCGCTATTCCTCGTGCCTAAATTTCGTCCTGCCGCGGATGGCAGCTTTACCGAGCCGAACGACGTACGCTGTGTCTCGATCGAACATAAACTTGGCATCAATGCGTCGCCGACCTGCGTATTGTCCTATGGTGACAATGACGATTGCCTGGGCTGGCTGATCGGACCCGAAATGGGCGGCATTCGCGCGATGTTCACGATGATGAACAATGCGCGGCTGAATGTCGGCCTGCAGGGCGTGCAGATCGGCGAACGCGCCACGCAGGAAGCAGTTCATTATGCCAAAGACCGCATACAGGGCGGATCGGCGATCATTGAGCATCCCGACGTCCGGCGGATGCTGCTCCGCATGAAAGCACTGACGCAGGCCGCACGCGCGCTGATCTATTCGGCGGCGGGGTATGTTGACCGGGCCAATGCCGGTGTTGAGGGTGCAAAGGCGCGCGTCGACCTGTTGACTCCGCTCGCCAAGGCGTATGGCACCGACATCGGCTGCGAAGTCGCAAGCCTCGGCGTGCAGATATATGGCGGCATGGGTTTCGTCGAAGACACCGGTGCGGCACAGCATTACCGTGATATCCGGATTGCACCGATTTACGAAGGGACCAACGGCATTCAGGCAGCGGACCTGGTCGGGCGAAAATTGACGGGTGACGGAGGCGCGGCGCTCAAATCGCTTATTGCCGACGTCCGGGCCGATGGGGCGGGGGAAGCCGCGCTAATGCATTTGGCCGATGCCGTCGAAAGCGCGGCGGATTATCTGCTCGGTGTGACGATGGAAGATCGGCTGGCGGGAAGCTATCCGTTCCTCGACATGGTTTCGGTGATGACGTGCGGCGGCCTGATGGCGCGTCAGGGAAAAGCCGCTTCGTCTGACAGCGCATTCGACAAGGCAAAGCGGGTGACGGTGCGCTATTATCTCGATCATATTGTGCCCGAAGCACTCGGCAAGGCTGCCGCAGCAACGGCGGGGGCAAAATTGCTTTATGATCTGACTGCCGAAGAACTTGCAGCCTGATCGGGCATGCCTATGTCTGTGGCTTATGGAGATTAAGAAATGACAATGGAAACTGCCACGCTTGCCGCCGGATGCTTCTGGTGCGTCGAGCCGATTTACGACAATCTGGCAGGCGTCGAAAGCGTGGAGAGCGGCTATATCGGGGGTCATGTTGCCGACCCGACCTATCGCGCTGTCTGCAGCGGCACGACGGGGCACGCCGAGGCGATCAGGATCGTTTTCGATGATGACGTCGTGACGTTCGATGAAATCCTCGACATCTTCTTCGAAATTCATGACCCGACGCAGTTGAACCGTCAGGGCAATGACATCGGTACGCAATATCGTTCGGCGATCTTCCCGCATTCACCCGAGCAGGAAGCTGCTGCGCATGCGGCGATTACACGGGCGCAGGCCGACCAGGCAAAGCCGATTGTCACGACCATCGAGCCCGATGCGCCGTGGTATGTGGCCGAGGATTATCACCAGGAATATTTCGAGCGCGAAGGCGCGACAAACCCCTATTGCCAGATGGTCGCGGCACCGAAGCTGGCCAAATTCCGCAAAAAGCACGCCGAGCGGCTCAAGACGTCAAACGCCGTGGTGTGATCTGAACCAGTCCACGAATTTTGGAATACCGACGGAAAGGCTGGTCGTTGGCGCATAGCCGTGGTCACGCGCGATTGCGTCGATGTCGGCACAGGTGGCGGGAACATCGCCGGGCTGCATCGGCTGGAAATCGCGGATCGCTTTTGTCCCTGCGGCGTCTTCGATGATGTCTATGAAACGCATCAGCTCTTCGGGCCGGTTGTTACCGATGTTGTAAATGCTGTGCGGGGCGATGCTGCCGCCGGGCTTGATGGTGCCATCGTCGGCGGACGGCTGGTCGCTGCACGCAAGAACGCCCGCCACGATGTCGTCGATATAAGTGAAATCGCGGCGCATTTTGCCATTGTTGAACACTTTGATCGGTTCGCCGGACAGGATCGCTTTGGTAAACAGCCACGGCGCCATGTCGGGCCGGCCCCATGGGCCATAGACCGTGAAAAAGCGCAGGCCCGTCAATGGTATGCGATAGAGATGCGCATAAGCTTCGCTCATTAATTCGTCGGCGCGCTTTGTCGCCGCGTAAAGCGAAACGGGATGATCGACGCGGTCGTCGATGCTGAACGGCATTTTCGTGTTCGCGCCGTAGATAGACGAGGACGAGGCGTAGACCATCGGGACCATCCGCGCGCGCGCAAGTTCGAGCAGATTGAGATGGCCGACGAGGTTCGATTGCACATAGGCGCCGGGATTTTCGAGCGAGTAGCGGACACCCGCTTGTGCCCCCAGATGGATGATCCGGTCGAACCGTTGGTCGGCAAGCGACATGTCGCGGGCGAAATCATAAGCATGAAACGTAAACCGCGGACCGGCCAAAATTGCCAACCGAGCACGTTTTAGTGCCGGGTCGTAATAGTCATTGAGATTGTCGATCCCAAGCACCTCATCGCCGCGCGCAAGCAATGCGTTGGCAACCGCCGCGCCGATGAATCCTGCAACGCCAGTGACGAGGATTTTCATCGCGTGCCCGCCGCCGCCCGCCGCAACCGATCATTGATGGCGAGGCCAATGCCGTGGCCGGGGATCGGCGCAACCGCGATGCGCGCGGCGGCCGAAGCATCGGCGGCATGGAGCAGATCGAACAGACGGCTTGCGGCTTCGGCCATATCGCCCGCGCTGCTCAGGTTGATGTTGCCCGGAATGCTGCCAAAGCCAATATGCCATTCGCCGGGTAATGCCGTCACGGCGTCGATGCGCAGTGGCTTCGATGGCGCATAATGCACATCGAGTTGCCCTGGCGCTTCGATTAGTGAGTTGGCTGACGCGACGACCGCGCTGTCGATCGTGATCGGGCCGTGTCGCAACAGTGTGACGGCATCACCATCGACTTTGACGATTGTCGATTCGATGCCGCCGGCGGTCGGTCCGCCATCGATGATCAGTGGAATGCGTCCGTCGAGCGTGCGCAGGACATGCGCCGCACGAGTCGGGGATATCGTCCCGCTGGCGTTCGCGCTCGGTGCGGCCAGCGGCAGACCGGTCGCACGAAGCAGTGCCTGCATTGCGGGGTGGCTCGGCACGCGCAGCGCAATTGTCGGCAGGCCCGCAGTCGTGATCGCGGCAATTTCGGTATTGGTTGCGGAATCGGCGCGCAATGGCACGACGATCGTCAGCGGTCCGGGCCAGTATTTTACCGCAAGGTCACACGCGATCGCGCTGAATTCACCGATCGCAAATGCTGCCTCGGCGGTCGCGACATGAACGATCAGCGGATTGATCGACGGACGTTCCTTTGCGGCATAAACCGCAGCGACGGACGCCGCTGATGTCGCATCAGCGGCAAGCCCGTAAACCGTTTCGGTTGGCACTGCGACGGGCGACCCGGCGCGGATGAGGTGCGCAGCTTCGGCGATCGTGTCATCGTCAAAAGGCAGCACGCGCGTCTGCATTAGCGGTCGCTCCAGATCCCGCGTGTGTCGTACACGATCTTGCCTTCGCGTTCTTCGGGCGGGACCGATTTGAAGATGTCGTGATCGACAAGCACGACCATGACATCGCAGTCGAGCAACGCGCTGTCGATGTCGGTCAGTGTCGCGCCAGTACCATCGAAGATTGGCGGCAATTCTTCAGTGTGTGGTTCGACGATGGCGATCCGCTCCCCGAACCGCTTGGCCAGATCGGCAGCGACTTTAAGCGCCGGGCTTTCGCGGAAATCATCGACATTTGCCTTGAATGCAAGGCCAAGGAGCGCAACGCGACCCGGATTTGCATCGATCAGCCGAGCCGCGCGGTCGATGACATAATCGATCTTGGCATCGTTCACATCGCGCGCGGTTCGGATCAGCGGAGTCAGTTCCGGCGCCGAATGAACGATGAACCACGGGTCGACGGCAATGCAATGGCCGCCGACACCGGGTCCAGGCGACAGGATGTTGACGCGCGGATGCCGATTGGCGAGGCGGATGACTTCCCAGACGTCGATGCCCATTTTATCGCTGACCATCGACATTTCGTTGGCAAAAGCGATGTTGACGTCGCGGAAGGCGTTTTCACTGAGCTTGACCATTTCGGCGACCCGCGCGCTCGTCGTGATGCATGCGCCGCGCACGAAGCTTCGGTAAAAGGACAGCGCCTTGCGGGCACAGCGTGGCGTGATGCCGCCGATGCAGCGATCGTTGTCGATCAGTTCGACGAGAATACGTCCGGGCAGTACGCGTTCGGGGCAATATGCGATTGCGATATCCGAAGTGCCCCCGCCATTTTCTTTGGCGCCAGCGTTCGGAACTTTCAGATCGGGGCGGAGTGAGGCGATCAGGTCGCGGACGGCATCGGTCGTGCCGACGGGCGATGTCGATTCGAGGATTATTAGATCGCCCGGCTTCAAGACCGGCGCAATGCTGCGCGCCGCACTCAGCACATGCCCGATGTCGGGTGCGTGATGTTCGTCGAACGGTGTGGGCACGGCAATCAGAAATACGTCAGACGGTGCAACGGTGGTCGATGCACGGAGCAAACCGCGCGCAACGACGCCCTGGACAAGCGCGTCGAGGTCGACTTCGTCGATATGCACTTGTCCGGCATTAACCGTGTCGACGACCGACTGGTGCACGTCGATGCCGAGGACCGATGCGCCCGACCGCGCGACAACCGCCGCGGTCGGCAAGCCGATATAGCCGAGGCCCATGACACAGACCGACGGAGGCATGCTAACCGGCATTGGCAATGACTTTCGCAATACGCGACGCAGCCTTACCGTCGCCAAAGGGTGAATGGGCGCGGCGCATCGCTTCATAAGCTGACGCATCGTCGAGCAAGCGGGAAACTTCGCACATGATCGTCGCAGGATCGGTGCCGACCAGCTTTGCCGTGCCCGCCGCGATGCCCTCGGGCCGCTCGGTCGTCTCGCGCATGACGAGGACCGGCTTGCCGAACGTCGGTGCTTCTTCCTGCACGCCGCCACTGTCCGTGAGCACGAGATGGCATCGGTCGAGCAGCCTCACGAAATCGGGATAGTCGAGCGGGTCGATCATCGCGATATTGTCGGCGTGCATCAGCGTGCGCATCGCGGCGCGGACGTTGGGATTGGGGTGCACGGGAAAGATGATGCCGACGTCGCCACGCGCCGCAATCTGCGCAATCGCATCGGCAATCCCCGCCATGGCATCGAAATTCTCGCGGCGGTGTGTCGTGACCGCAATGATCCGCTTGTCGGCGAAACGATCGATCACCCTGTCGATCCCGGCGCACATCGACGCATCGGCAGTCAGCCGGGAACGCGTCGCAAGCAGCGCATCGATAACGGTATTGCCAGTCTCGAAAATCTGACACTCGGGCACGGCCTCACGGCGCAGCGCATCGGCTGACGTCCGGGTCGGCGCGAAATGCTGGTCGGCGATGGTTGCGACGATCTTGCGGTTTACTTCTTCGGGCCAGGGATGATGGATGTTCCCGCTGCGCAGGCCCGCTTCGACATGGCTCACCGGTATTTTCCGGTAATAAGCAACAAGCGCGCCGACCATCGCAGTCGCCGTATCGCCTTGAACGATGATGCGGTCGGGCTGTTCGATGTCATAAACCACGCCAAGTCCGGTGAGCAGTGCCGCCGTCAACCCGTCAAGTGTCTGCCCCGGCTGCATGATATTCAGGTCGTGATCGGGCACGATCCCGCTCAGCCGCAATATCTGGTCGAGCATTTCGCGGTGCTGCGCAGTCACGCAGACGCGGCAATCCACACCCGCGGCGCGCAACGCATCGATGACGGGAAACAGTTTGATCGCTTCGGGGCGGGTTCCGAATACCGCAAGGACGCGCCGTGGGACTGTGGTCGACATTGTCACGCGGTCCCCCTGTTCAAGCGCCGTTCGCCGCCGCCTTATGCGACCAGTCTTGCACTCTGGTAAACGCGCCGACAAGATTTAGGTGGAAATCACCCAAGTTTCAGTGCCTTCGATGCCGAGCGCAGTCAGTTTGCCGCTGGCAAAGGCGCCGGTGTCGATACCGATCCGGTTGGGCTGAACGTCGACCGCTTCGGTTATCGAATGGCCGTGGACGATCATCATGCCGTGATCGCGCGGATCATCGAGAAATTCGCGGCGGATCCAGCGCATGTCGCTTGCGCTTTGTTCGTCGATCGGCCGCCCGGGCCGGATACCGGCGTGAACGAACAGATAGTCGCCGCATTGCCATTGGTCGACGAAGTTACGCATAAAAGCGATGTGTTCGGCCGGAATATGCGTGGCGATCAGGTCGGCAAGATCGCCGAAATCGCAAGCATCATATTCGGCCTCGGTAACGCCGTAACTGATCAGCGTTTCGCGCCCGCCGACGCGGTGGAAAAGGCCCGCCGCTTTTCGGTCGCCTTCCCATGCCCGGATCAGGATTTCCTCATGATTCCCCATCAACAGGATTGTTTTTGGTGATTGCGCGACATGCATTGCGCGTTCGATCACGCCGCGCGAATCGGCACCGCGATCGACAAGGTCACCCAGAAAAACAAGCTTGGTATCGGCGCGGCCCCGGCCTTCGTCATCGGCATCGATCATCCCGATCAGCGCGTCGAGACAGTCGCGACGTCCGTGAATATCACCGATTGCATATACGCGCTCCCCCGCTGGCAGGGCAAACGCCCGCGGTTCGGGTTCGGCGCGCGCGAAAAGTTTTCGAAAAATCATGATTTTGAAACGAGCCGTTACTCAATCGCCGCTGCCGCGTCGTCTACACCTCTTCGCGCGGGAAAAGCGAGTGGGGTTCGATACCGATCCGGTCGATATGAGCCCGGATGCGCGGCCAGCTTTGCGTCATGAACCGATTTCGCTCGTCATCGCGCAATTGCTGGATTGCGCCGTCGGCGACAAACATGCCAACGCCGCGCCGCACTGCGACATAACCATCGTCCTGCAATGATTGATAGGCTTTGGCGACGGTCAGCGGATTTGCACCATGTTCGGCGGCGAAAGCGCGAACCGAAGGCAACTGATCACCTTCAACAAATGATCCATCGAGGATTGCGGCTGCCAAAAGGCCGCGCAGCCGCAGATACACGGGCATTTCAATTGGAAAGTCAGCTGTCATGGAAAGCTAATACACCGATCGGAGCGGGGAGTCAGCCCCAATTTTTCACGACATTGTCATAATCGGGCCGTGGCCGTTCCTCGAGGTCGCGCGCGGGCGATCCGATGAAGATGAAACCGGCAATCCGGTCGCCCTCGCTGCCGAAAGCATCACGGACTGCGGTTGAATAAGCGGGCCATCCGGTCTGCCAGCTGCCGACAAAGCCGTGTGCATGCACCGCTGTCAGCAGGTTCATGCAGGCCGCACCCACCGACAGTTCCTGTTCCCAGACCGGAATTTTGCTCGTGGTTACTGGTGATGAGACAGCGACGACCAGGGTCGGCGAAGCCTGCGCAAAATTGTCCATCGCTTCGATTTCCAGGCGGCCGGCGTTGGGTTTTTCCGCGCGATATGCCGATGTCAGCAGATCGGACAGGCGCGCGCGCTGATCTCTGCTGATCACGACGAACCGCCACGGCGTCAGCTTGCCATGATCGGGCACCCGGATCGCGGCTGCAAGCATGGTGCGCAACTGTGCGTCGCTGGGCCCCGGTTCGATCATATCACGCGGCTTGCCCGAGCGGCGCGTTTGCAGCAGCGTCAGCGGCGAAGTAGCATCGTTGAACATGCAGTATGCGCTAGATCAGCGTGCGTTCAGGCACAATGGGATGTAAGCGCGCGTGATGTTTTCTCTTGCCCTGATCGCAGCGATTGCGGTCGATCCATCGCTGACCCGGTTGCGTGACGAGGATGCGCGCGTTGCCGCCATCGCGTGGCGGATGCAGACTGCCAATGCCGCCATCTGCCCGCAAAAGGCAAATCTGTCGGGCCTCTCGCTGCACGCCTTGTCGCAATATCCGCGCGCTCTGCGCAGCGCGGCAAGCGCGCAATTCGGCCTGGGATCGCTGGTCGCCATTTCGGCAATCGTTCCCGAAAGTGCGGCAGCGCTGGCCGGTCTTAAGGTCGGCGACGGCATCGTCGCGATCAACGGCACGGCGGCACCGACGGTGGCGGTCGACGCAGGTTACGCACCGGTTGCAGCGGTTGAAACAATGTTCGATGCCGCGCTTGCACAGCCACCCGTAATCTTGCGCGTCGAACGTGACGGAACAGTTCGCGACATTTCGCTTACGGGGGCTGCCGGTTGCCCGTCGCGCGTGCAAATCATTGCCGGGAACAGCATTAATGCGGGTGCCGATGGCAATTATGTCCAGATCAATGCGCGAATGCTCGACTTTGTGCAGAGCGACGACGAACTCGCCACGATCATCGGACATGAGCTTGCGCATAATATCCTTCGTCACAAGGCCGCGAGAACGCCGTCGAAACAGGCCGAATATGAAGCTGATGCGCTCGGCATCTGGCTGGTCGCGCGGGCCGGTTATGATGTGAATGCCGTCCTGCCGTTCTGGACTCGGTTCGAAGCGCGGACCAACGCCGGAATCTTTGCCGATGGGACGCATCCGTCCAAAAACAAGCGGCTGGCAGCGATCACGGCGACACTGGCGCAAGTCGCTGCCCGGCAGCAGCGTGGCGAGCGCCTCGACCCGCCTGCGCAATATACCGCTTCACAGGCCGGTTTTCCGCGCTAGTCTGCGCCGCAACAGGTCAATGTGGCCGTCAGACATTTTCGGGGAGCTTCTATGGCTATCATTCCGGCGCTTGCGCTCGGCTTTCTTCTGGTGCTGCTCGTTGGCGGCCTGTTCATTGCCGCCAATCGCAATCCTGAATTTGCTGGTCATCCCAAGGGGCTTTATGTCCTGTTCTTTGCCGAAATGTGGGAACGCTTTTCCTATTACGGCATGCGCGCGCTGCTGATTTTCTACCTGACCAAGCATTGGCTGTTTGCCGATGACAAAGCCAACCTGATCTACGGCGCCTATACGTCGTTGGTGTATATCACGCCCGTTCTCGGCGGCTATCTCGCCGATCGTTACCTCGGCCAGCGCAAGGCAGTGCTGTTCGGCGGGATCATGCTTGCGATCGGCCACGGCCTGATGGCGGTCGAGGGCACCGGCGGACAGGCCGATGCGACGATCAATGTCTTTTGGGCAGCGCTTGCTTTCATCATCGTGGGCTCGGGCTTCCTGAAGGCAAATATATCGGTGATCGTCGGACAGCTTTATCCGCGCACCGATATCCGTCGCGACGGCGCTTACACGATTTTCTATGTGGGGATTAACGTCGGGGCGGCGATCGGTACGATCCTCGTCGGCTATCTCGGCGAAACCTATGGCTGGGGCTACGGCTTCGGCTTGGCGGGGATCGGCATGTTGCTGGGCCTCGTCGTGTTCGTGCTCGGCAAGCCGTTGCTCCTCGGCAATGGCGAGGCACCCGGTCCGCTCAGCAAAGCCAAGGAATGGTCGCTTTACGGCATCGGCGTTGCGTCGATCGCTGTCATCTGGACGCTGGTCCAGTATCAAAGCGTCATCCAGAACCTGCTGATCGTGTCGGGTGTCGGGTTGCTCCTTTATGTCCTTTATTCGGCATTCAAACTCGAGCCGCATGCGCGCGACCGCATTTTTGCGATATTGTTTCTGATCGCGCTCAATCCGGTTTTCTGGGGGCTGTTCGAACAGGCTGGCGGTTCACTCAATCTGTATACCGACCGCTTTGTCGACCGTGCGGGCGTGCCGGCGTCGCTGTTCCAGTCGATCAATCCGATTTATATCGTCCTGCTTGGGCCGATTTTTGCCTGGCTGTGGGTATGGCTCGGCAAGCGCGGGATGGAACCATCGGCACCTGCCAAATTCGGACTTGCGCTGTTTCAGGTCGGGCTGTCGTTTCTCGTGTTCGTCTGGGGTGCCCAGTCGGTCGGCATGGGAATCGCCACGCCGGTCCTGTTCGTGTTTCTGATCTACTTTTTGCAAACGACCGGCGAACTCTGCCTGTCGCCCGTCGGGTTGAGCGCAATGAACCGTCTTGCGCCCAAGCATCTCGCCAGCCTGATCATGGGAGCATGGTTTTACATGACGGCCGTCGGCAATTTCGTCGCGGGCAAGATCGGCGAAGCAACCGGCGGCGAAGGTGGCGAGATGACCAAGGAGGGGACGCTGGCCATATATTCGACGATCGGCTGGTGGACGATCGGGATCGCCGCGGCTGTGCTGATCGTGTCGCCGATCATCAAGAAACTCATGCATCTCGATACATTGCAAGACGACGCACTGGAGGCAAAATAATGCGCTTTATTCTTGTAGCGGGCCTTTTGCTGGCCGGCTGTGCGACATCCCCAGCTTCGAAACCCAAGACTGCGGCAACGAAGCCCGCGCCGGTCAAATGGAACGCCGACCCGTTTCCGTCGACGTACAAAGCTTATCCCGGCGCGCCGACCGCCATAACGAATGCCACGATCTATGATGGCGAAGGCGGCCGGATTGAGCGCGGGACGGTTTTCATGTCGGGCGGGAAGATTACGTCGGTCGGCGGTCCTGATACGCCGATCCCCGCCGATATCAGCGTCGTTGACGGCACTGGCAAATGGGTCACGCCGGGTATCATCGACATCCATTCGCATCTTGGCGATTATCCCAGCCCGCATGTTCAGGCGAACTCCGACGGCAACGAAGCAACCGGCCCCGTCCGTCCCGAAGTGTGGGCCGAACACAGCGTCTGGCCACAGGACCCGGGATTCAGCCGCGCGCTGGCCAATGGCGGCGTCACGGCGCTGCAAATCCTGCCCGGCTCGGCAAATCTGTTCGGTGGACGATCGGTCACGCTGAAGAATGTTTATTCGCGGACGATGCAGGGCATGAAATTCCCCGGTGCGCCGTACGGCTTGAAAATGGCATGCGGCGAAAATCCCAAGCGTGTCTATGGCAGCCGAAACCAGATACCATCGACGCGGATGGGCAACGTCGCGGTCAACCGTCAGACCTGGGCTCGCGCCGCCGAGTATAAGAAAAAGCTCGATAAGGGCGGCGACATCACGCGCGACATTGCGATGGACACGCTTGCAGGCGTGCTGGCAGGCGACATCCTCGTACAGAACCACTGCTACCGCGCGGATGAAATGGCCATCGTTATCGATATGGCCAAGGAATTCGGTTACAAAGTCAGCACATTTCACCATGCGGTCGAAAGCTACAAAATCGCCGATCTGCTGAAAGCGAACGGCATTTGTTCGGCAATGTGGTCCGATTGGTGGGGATTCAAGATGGAATCCTATGATGCAATCAACGAGAATATCCCACTCGTCCACAATGCCGGGGCTTGTGCCATTGTGCATTCGGACGACCCGAACGGCATTCAGCGGCTGAATCAGGAAGCGGCAAAAGCACTTGCCGACGGGCGGCGGATCGGCATCAACGTGTCGGACGAAATCGCGTGGACATGGCTGAGCATCAATCCCGCCAAAGCAATGGGGATTGCCGACAAGACCGGCAGCCTGAAACCCGGCAAGATGGCCGATGTCGTTTTGTGGAACGGCAATCCGTTCAGCGTTTACACGCGGCCCGAAAAGGTCTGGATCGACGGCGCAGTGATGTTTGATGCAAATGATCCCAAACGGCGTCCGGTCAGTGATTTCGAGCTGGGCCAGACCGGCGAAGGAGATGTGAAGTGAAGCGGACCCTTCTCGCCTGCGTCGCGCTGATTGCGGCGCCAGCGGCTGCCGAAACTGTTGCCATCACCGGCGGCATGGTCGCAATCGGTGACGGATCGGCACCTGCACCAGGCACTGTCGTCATCCGTGATGGGCGCATTGTCGCCGCGGGGGTGAATGTCGCAGTTCCCGCGGGCGCACGGAATGTCGACGCCTCCGGAAAATGGGTGTCGGCGGGTATCGTCGCGGGGTTTTCGCGGCTTGGCCTTGTCGGCGTCGATGCTGTCGATGAAACCAACGACGCCGGCGGTGCGAAGTCGGTGTTCAGTGCTTCGATCGACGTTGCGACCGCAATCAATCCGCGCGTCCCGGCGATCGCAGTCAGCCGTGCGGCGGGCGTGACCCGCGCGATCGTGGCGCCCGATGGCGGCGGCACCATGTTTGTCGGTGAAGGGGCCATCATCGACACCGGCAACGATGCCGACGCGATTACCAAGGCCCGCGCGTTCCAGTTCGTCGAATTTGGCGAAACGGGGGCCGGGCGGGCAGGGGGCAGCCGTGCGGCGTCGCAGGCGTTTTTTCGCAATGCGCTCGACGAAGCACGCGATTATGCCCGCAACCCGGCGGCCTATGACGGGCGCAGCAAGGATTCGATCCTGATGCGCCGCGATGTCGCTGCGCTTGTGCCCGTGATCGAGGGCAGGATGCCACTTTACGTGCATGTCGAAAGCGGTCCTGACATCCTTCAGATGCTGGCGTTGAAACGCGATTATCCCGCCTTGCGGCTTGTGCTGGTCGGTGTTGCCGAAGGGTGGACTGTTGCCCGCCAAATTGCGGCGGCTGGCGTGCCGGTGATCGCGTCGGCGCTGAATGATCTGCCCGCATCGTTCGAACAACTTGCCGCGACGCAATCGAATGTCGGCCGAATGAAAGCTGCGGGCGTTACGATTGCGATCGGTATGATCGACGATAACGACACGCGCCAGGCGCAACAGACGCCGCAAATGGCGGGCAATCTCGTCGCGCTGACGCGCGTTCCGGGTGCAACGGGATTGACCTGGGCCGAAGCTTTTGCCGCGATTACATCGAAACCGGCCGAGATTGCAGGGCTCGGCGATCAGATCGGATCGTTGCGACCGGGCAGGCGTGCCGATGTCGTCATCTGGTCGGGCGATCCGCTCGAGCTGGCGACCGGTGTTGAAAAAGTCTGGATCGACGGCGTGGAACAGGACTTGTCGACCCGGCAAACACGCCTGCGCGATCGTTATATCAAGGCGGGGGAGGGCGCGCTGCCCAAAGCTTATGAGCGCTAAATGCTCCCACTGACGCTTGCCCTGACTGCCTTTGTCGGCTCGCATCTGCTGATGTCGCATCAGCTGCGGACGCCCATGGTCACGCGACTGGGGGAGCGCGGTTTTCAGCTCGTTTATGCGGCGGTGTCGTTTGGCACGCTGATCTGGGCAGTGAATGTCTTCAAGGTGGCGCCGATCGGTGAACCATTGTGGCAGGCGGGCGATGCACTCAATATCGTGTCGACGGCGATCATGTTTGCCGCCAGCGTCCTTCTGGCCGGGTCGTTCGTAGGAAACCCCGCGTTGCCGCAGCCCGGCGCGGACAAACTGGCGATGCAGGCGCCGGGCGGCGTATTCGCGATCACGCGCCATCCGATGATGTGGTCGTTCGCCTTGTGGTCGCTGGCGCATGTCATCGTCAGTCCGCGTCCGGCGGTGATTGTCCTGACGGCATTTATCGCGTTTCTCGCACTTGGCGGGGCGGCGGGGCAGGACCGGAAAAAAGCACGGCTGATGGGTGACAGCTGGAAAATGTGGACGTCGCGGACGGGCTTCGTCCCATTTTCACGCGGTTGGGCATTTCCTGGGCTACTTCCGCTTGTCGCTGGCACGCTTATCTGGCTGGCGGCGACATGGGCGCATCCGATGGGCGGCGCACCGGTGGCGGGAATCTGGATCTGGTTAAGCTGAGGCGGGCGCCGCAGATTGCAGGGTGCCGGTCTGGCGTGAAACGGTCGCAGTCACTGCGACATCGTGCATCACATTGCCGATCGTCCTGAAAATATCGGGCAGCGTTTCAACCGCAATCAGCAGCGCAAGCGGTTCGACCGGCACACCGATCGCGAGGCAAATCGGTGCGCATGACGTGACGAAACTGACCGTACCGGGCAAGCTGACCGCGCCCATCGATGTGAGGATCGCGGCGAAAATCGCAACGGCATATTGTGCTGGTCCCAATTCGACGCCGAACCAGTTTGCGACATACAGCGCAACCGAGATATTCATTGCCGGACCCGTGGCACGGAGCAGTGCGACGGCCATCGGCAACGTGACGCCTGCGCTCGATTCGGGCACGCCAAGGTCTTCGGATTTACGCACCATCAGCGGCAGGCAAGCGAGCGAGGATTGCGTGCTGATCGCGAGCGCCTGCACCGGCGCGATTGCCGTTGCAAAGCGCCGCAACGAGAGTCGCGCGCCAAAGATCGCAAGGGGATAGGCAAGCAGTGCAATCACGATCCCGACGCTCGATACCGTTGCGATATAGTGCAGCAGCGCGCCGAACGCTGCGACACCCGACCGCGCGCCGACAACCAGTGCCAGCGCAAACACGCCGATCGGCGCAAGCCGCAAAACCCATTCGATCACGATCACCATCGCATCGGCAAGCGCGCTGAAAAAACCGGACAAGTCGCGGCGCGGCTCGGGCGGCAGCTTTGTCATCGCAAAAGCAAAGACCAGTGTGAAAATCAGCAAGGGCAGGATCGCATCATTTGCCGCCGCCGCGATCGGGTTCGTCGGCACGATTGCGCGCACGAAATCGGCAAACGGCGGAACCGCAGCAACCGACGGTGCCGTCGTCAGTGCAGCTTTCAGTGCCTCGG
The DNA here is from genome assembly GCA_031364345.1 of Sphingomonas sp. GTDB lineage: Bacteria > Pseudomonadota > Alphaproteobacteria > Sphingomonadales > Sphingomonadaceae > Sphingomonas_O. Next base: position 4,921 of record JANLWD010000071.1, on the reverse strand, counting down.
CCGATGCCGCGGGCATCGGAAAAAGCTGAAGAAATGTCGGCATCAGGATCGCGCCCATCACGGCCGACGCCGACATGATCGAAACGATCCAGAAAAGCGACAACCCTGCCAGCCGGCCGGCACGCGCTGCTTCTGCGGTCTGGGCAATCCCCGTCACGAGCAGCGCAACAACGAGCGGTACGACCGTCATGCGCAGCCCATTGAGCCATAACGCACCGATCGGGTCCGCAATATCGGCGGCGTGACCTGCAAGGATCGGATTGAGGCTGGCACCCGCGATCCCGATGACGAGGCCGAGAACAAGAGCAAGCAGGATGCGCGACGCGTTTGACATAGGCGGTCGATTTGGCACGCGCCGCGGCATAGCGAAAGCTGGAATCTTGCATCCGATTGCGCTTAAAGACGCTGGTTCGGGGGACGAGGTGGTCATGGCGCGTAAATTCTTTGGAACCGACGGTATCCGCGGGCGCACCAACGCCGGCACAATGACTGCCGAAATCGCGATGAAAGTCGGGATGGCAGCGGGCACATATTTCATGCGCGGCGATCACCGCCACCGCGTTGTCATCGGCAAGGATACGCGCTTGTCGGGTTACATGGTCGAAAATGCGCTGGTCGCGGGATTTACGAGCGTGGGCATGGATGTCGTCCAGTTCGGACCGATGCCAACGCCCGCAGTCGCAATGCTCACCCAATCGATGCGCGCTGACCTTGGCGTCATGATTTCGGCGAGTCACAATCCCTATCAGGATAATGGCATCAAATTATTCGGCCCTGACGGTTACAAGCTGTCCGACGCAGCCGAAGCTGAAATCGAAGCTCTGCTGGGTCGTGACATCGCATTGGTCGAGGCCGAACAGATCGGCCGCGCACGGCGGGTCGAGGATGCGCGCGGGCGCTACATCCATTTCGCCAAATCGAGCTTTCCCGAAAATTTGCGGCTCGACGGACTGAAGATCGCGGTCGATTGCGCAAATGGTGCGGCATATCAGGTGGCGCCATCGGCATTATGGGAATTGGGCGCCGACGTTATTGCCGTCGGGGTTACGCCCAATGGCAAGAATATTAACGACAAATGCGGATCGACAGCGCCGGCACTGCTCCAGGAAACGGTGGTCGCGAGCGGCGCGCAAATCGGCATCGCGCTTGATGGGGATGCCGACCGCCTGATCATTGTCGATGAAACCGGGCGGATCGTCGATGGTGATCAGTTGATGGCGCTGGTCGGGGTGAGCTGGGCGCGAAACGGCATGTTGAAAGGCGGCGGGGTGGTCGCGACCGTGATGTCGAATCTCGGGCTGGAACGCTATCTGACAAGTGAGGGGCTAACCCTCGAACGCACGCAGGTCGGTGATCGATATGTGCTCGAACGGATGCGATCGGGCGGTTTCAACGTCGGTGGTGAGCAGTCGGGGCATATCATCTTGACGGACTACGCGACGACTGGCGACGGGCTGATTGCCGCTTTGCAGGTTTTGGCGGCGCTCGTGGTTTCGGGCAAGCCCGCAAGCGAACTGTTGCATCTGTTCGATCCGGTCCCACAACTGCTGAAAAATGTGCGGTTCAATGGCGGGAAGCCGCTTGATGACGGCCGCGTCAGGGCTGCGATTGCCGAGGCACAGGCCGAATTGAACGGCTCTGGCCGCCTTGTGATCCGTCCATCGGGAACCGAGCCGCTGATCCGCGTGATGGCGGAGGGCGACGATGCCGGGCAAGTCACGCGGCTCGTCGACATGATTTGCGACGCCGTGAAAGAAGCGGCGTAACGTGACCGCGCGGATCCTCATCATTGCCGGATCCGATTCGGGCGGCGGCGCTGGGATTCAGGCCGACATCAAGACCGTAACGATGCTCGGCGGTCACGCGATGACGGCGATCACGGCAGTGACTGCGCAAAATACGATGGGGGTCGATGCCGTCCACTTGATCCCGGCCGATGTCGTGATCACCCAGATCGATGCGGTGGTGCGTGACATCGGCGTCGATGCCGTAAAGATCGGCATGATCGGCAGCGCGCAAACGGCGGATGCGGTCGCCGATTATCTGACGCGATTGACGGTGCCGATCGTGTTCGATCCGGTCATGGTGGCGACAAGCGGCGCGGCACTGGCCGACGCGCGCACGATTGCGGCGTTCGAACGGCTGATGGCGATTTCATCGGTCGTGACGCCCAATTTGCCTGAACTTAATGCGCTTGGCGGGACGATGCCGATTCTGCGCCATGGTTGTCATTTGTTGCTGAAAGGCGGGCACGGCGATGGTGATGAAATCGTCGACCAGCTGCTGTCGATGACAGGCTTGATCCATGAATTGCGCGCGCCGCGGATCATGACGACGAGCACGCACGGCACCGGTTGCACACTGGCCAGTGCCGTCGCCTGCGGATTGGGTCAGGGGTTGGATGTCATCGCCGCATTCGAACGCGCCGTCGCGTTCGTGCGCGCGGCACTCATCGCGGCACCGGGGCTTGGCAAAGGGCATGGGCCGATGGGGCATCAGGCCGTAAGGCTGTGATCGCCGGAGTCGACGAAGCCGGCCGGGGGCCTCTTGCCGGGCCCGTTGTTGCTGCTGCCGTGATCCTCGGTCCTGACACGATCGTCGGGCTCGATGACAGTAAAAAGCTGAATGCAAAACGGCGCAGCGCGCTCGAGGCGTTGATTTTGGCTCGTTGTACTGTCGGAATTGGCATCGCCAGCGTTGAAGAGATCGACCGCATCAACATCCTGCAGGCAACGATGCTTGCCATGACCCGCGCCCTCGAAGCACTCTGCCGGAAAACGGGGGGCGTAGAACCGTCGCTGGTCATGGTCGACGGCAACCGTCTGCCCCAGTGGCGATACCGCGCCGATGCGATCATCGGCGGCGATGCAATCCACCCATGCATTTCGGCAGCAAGCATCATCGCCAAAGAGCATCGCGATCGCATCATGGTTGCCGCCGACGGCGACTTTCCGGGCTATGGCTGGGCTTCGAACAAAGGCTATGGCGCGGCCGTGCATCTGACAGCGCTGGCCGAACGCGGACCGACACCGCTGCACCGGCGGAGCTTTGCGCCCGTCCGCAAAAGCATATTTGCGACCAATTGAGTCTTTCGCGCCACACACCATCGGTTGAGTCGCGGTGTGAAGTCGACCGCAACATATCGTAGCAGACTCGTTTCGTTCCATGAGCGTTAAGGGGTTTGTTAAGACTCTTTGTTAACTATGCCCTTGACGCGAGCCACCCCGGGACTCACCATGATCGCGTTGGGAAGGGGCGATTTAATGGGCGTGATGGAAAAGCTGACGGCGGTTGCGCCCATCCGCGATCTCCCGCTCGATCAGATCATTCGCGATGATTGCATTGCGGCGATGGCCAGCCTTCCCGATGCCTGTATCGACATGGTTTTTGCCGACCCGCCCTATAATCTTCAACTCGGCGGCGACCTTTTTCGGCCCGAAGGCGGCCGCGTCGATGCTGTCGACAATGACTGGGACAAGTTCGACACGTTTGCGGCTTATGATGCGTTCACGGCTGCCTGGCTTGCCGAGGCTCGGCGCATCCTGAAACCGAATGGCACCCTGTGGGTGATCGGCAGTTATCACAACATCTTCCGCGTTGGATCGCGGTTACAGGATGCAGGCTTCTGGATACTCAACGACGTAGTGTGGTGCAAAACCAATCCTATGCACAATTTCAAGGGCACGCGATTTACCAATGCGCACGAGACGCTGATCTGGGCATCGCGCGACGAAGGATCGAAATACACGTTCAATTACCGCGCGATGAAGTCGCTCAACGACGAATTGCAAATGCGGTCGGACTGGAGCTTTCCGATTTGCGGCGGGCAGGAACGGATCAAGCGCGGCGGGACAAAAGCGCACCCGACGCAAAAACCCGAAGCATTGCTTTACCGCATCCTGCTTGCCTGCACGAAAGCAGGCGACGTTGTGCTTGATCCGTTTTTCGGCACCGGAACGACGGGGGCCGTGGCGCGGCGGCTGGGCCGGCACTGGATCGGGATCGAGCGTGACGCGACTTATGTCGACGTCGCGCAGGAGCGGATCGCGGCGGCACTGCCGCTCGACGAATCGGCAGTCACGACGATGATGTCGCCGAAATCTCAGCCGAAAGTCGCATTCGGAACGCTTGTCGAAACTGGCTACATCGCGCCGGGGACGCTGGTTTTCGACGTGAAGCGGCGGTGGGTTGCCACAGTGCGCGCCGACGGATCGCTCGCGATCGGTAACGATGCGGCATCGATCCACAAACTTGGTGCGCAGGTGCAGGGTGCGCCGTCGTGCAATGGCTGGACATTCTGGCACCATGATGTGGACGGTGTGGCGCGGCCAATCGATATGGCGCGCCAGACATATCTTCTTGCGGTCGAGCCCTGATGGACGCCGGCGCTTTGCCGTCCTAAGTTTATCCGATGACAATCACGCAACTTATCTACGCATCGCAGCCGTTCGGGTTTGACGATGCCATGCTGAACGGCATCCTCGTACAGGCCCGGCGCAACAATCCGCGCAACGACATCACCGGCTGCCTGATCTGCCGCCAGGATTTGTATCTGCAATTGCTCGAAGGTCCCGCAGATGCGATCGAAACGCTGTTTGCGAAAATCAAAAGCGACGATCGCCATCTGCGCGTTGTCGAACTCAGCCGCGCAACGGTCGCGGCGCGCCTGTTTCCCGACTGGGCAATGCGCGACGATCCGGCGCAGTCGTGGCTGTGGCCAGCCGATGCCGTCGAAAACGGTGCCCTGTCGCAGGCGTCACCCGATGCATTGCGCGCGGTGTTCGCGCGCGTGGGTGCATGACACGGACATATTTGCGTCCGACCGCGTTCGTCGACACGCCTGTCGGCTTTGATGGACAGGTGTCGCGGCTCGCGGGGGGAATGTGCTTCTTTTCCGCTTATGAAGTCATCACGGTCGATG
>JANLWD010000242.1:0-7925 GCA_031364345.1 Sphingomonas sp. | reverse complement strand
ATTCCCGTCGAGCGGATGATGGAAGGCGAGCGCGAGAAACTGCTCGCGATGGAATCAGTGATCGGCAAGCGCGTGATCGGGCAGGAGGACGCGATCAAGGCCGTCTCCGCTGCTGTCCGCCGGGCGCGCGCGGGGCTGCAGGATCCGAACCGGCCGCTTGGGTCGTTCATGTTTCTCGGGCCGACGGGGGTGGGCAAGACTGAGCTGACCAAAGCGCTTGCCGAATTCCTGTTCGACGATGGTTCGGCGATGGTGCGCATCGACATGAGCGAGTTCATGGAAAAGCATTCGGTCGCGCGGTTGATCGGCGCGCCGCCGGGCTATGTCGGATACGAGGAAGGCGGCGTGCTTACCGAAGCCGTGCGCCGTCGGCCGTATCAGGTGATCCTTTTCGACGAGGTGGAGAAAGCGCACTCGGACGTGTTCAACGTCCTGCTCCAAGTGCTCGACGACGGGCGGCTGACTGACGGACAGGGCCGCACGGTCGATTTCACCAATACGCTGATCATCCTGACGTCGAACCTCGGCAGCCAGTATATCGCCAACCTGCCCGATGACGCGACGGTCGAAAGCGTCGAACCGCAAGTGATGGATATCGTGCGCGGGCATTTCCGGCCCGAATTTCTCAACCGACTTGACGAGATTATCTTGTTCCACCGCCTATCTCAGGCGAACATGGGTCCGATTGTCGATATCCAGATCGGCCGCGTCCAGAAACTGCTCGCGGACCGCAAAGTGACGCTCGACCTGACTGATGCTGCGCGGGCATGGCTTGGGCGGGTCGGCTATGATCCCGTTTATGGCGCGCGACCACTGAAACGCGCCGTGCAGAAATATCTGCAGGACCCGCTGGCCGATGCGATCCTGCGCGGCGATGTTCCCGACGGAGTAACAATGCGCGTCGACGAAGGCGATGGTGGGTTGAGGATTGGGATTTAGCGCTTCGGCACCGCAACATCGAACGCAATCGTCAGCCGCTCGCCGTCGACAAACGGCACCGTGCCATGCCACATTGTCGAAGGGAAAAGCACAAGGCGCCCCGGCTTCGGCTCGATCTGTGCGTAAGGTCCGAGATCGACTTTGAGGTCGGGCGGCGGTGCACCCAATCGCAGCCAGCCGGCCGGTGCCGCTCCCATTGCTTCGGGCAGCGCAACATAAAACGCTGAACTGATCCACCCGCGCGTATGAGTATGGACGACATGAAATCCCTGTGCGCGCAATCGCACCGACCACGCCCCGTCGAAACGAAGCAGGCTACGAGGCGCAAAGAGGAGCGGGTGGGACGGATCGACCGGTGGCAGCGCGTCGACATAGCTTCTGACCGCAGCCATTATCAAACCACGCGCATGTTGGATTTCGGGTTCGATACGCGCGAACAACGGTCCGTCGGTCTGTGTGCCGCCGCGCAGCGATTGTTCAGGCGGGTGGTGCTGCGTCTGGTGCAACCGACGCAGACATACCGCAAGTGCTGCAAGCTCGAGATCGGAAAACGTCAGATCAAATACGCGAATATAAGGTGGGCTCCCATCAAGCCATGCCGCGCGCCGGTTTCCGGTCAGACGCCAGATCAGCGACATATAGGGCCACACCATTGTAGCGGCGGGGCCAGACAGCATCGGTGTCGCGATCTTCTCCGCCCGGCCGATCCGCCCGGTGCGCAAGCAATGGCGAATATGACTGACGGTCGTACCGGGGTCGTTCAACGCAGCCACACGCGCGAACAAGCGGTCGGCCCGATCATGATCGCCGCGTTCGTTGCTAACAAAAGCTTCGGCAGCGTCAAATTCGATCAGATCGCCTGCAAGGTGGCGACCTTCGGCAATGATTGCCGATGCTTCGTCCCACTGTGCGACCTGCGAGACGGCGCGATACCAGGCGAAGCGCAATGCAATGTTTCCCGGAGCCGCACGCGTGGCATCGGCAAAGCTTCGCGCGAAATCGGGTGGGGCGCCCATCATCCAGCGCAAGTTGGCGAGCGCTTCATGGCCACGCACCCAACCCGCATGCGCCGCGCAGAGCGGTTCGAGCAACGCTTCCGCCATATCCGGACGGTTTTCTGCGATCAGTGCCGCTGCCTGCGACAAAATAATCTCCGGATCACCGGGCGACAGGTGACGCGCTCGCGCGAATAACGCGCTCGCGGGGAGTCCCGCTTCCAACGTCACTGCCGCGTGGCCGGTCGCAACACGAGCATCGTTGGGAGCGAGTGCAGCGGCACGGACAAACGCAGCAAGTGCTGCTTCGCCGTTTTGCGCCGCGCGATAAGCGAGCCCCAGGAGCTGCCAGACCTTTGCGTGATTGTCCGCGATCCGAGCAAGCGGAAGAAGCAAACGCAGGACGAGGTCGTCGCGCCCGGCGGCAACCGCGTCGATGGCAAAATCAGTGCAGCGGTTTATCGTCGCGATCGATACCGCAGAGCCGATTGCCCGCGCCAGCACGTCGGCTTTGGCATCCAGCGTCACAAACCGTGCACTTGACCGCCGACGCCGATGACAGCGGCAATATCGGCACGATCGCGTTTCGACAAATCAGGGTGCCAGCAATCTATAATCAGGATCACACGCAACGAATCGCTTGGGTTCATCGCCTCATGTTCGATGGTGTCATCGAAGACCCAAGCCTGGCCGAGTTGCCACGCACGAGTTTCTTTGCCGACGCGGAACCAGCATCCCGGCGGCACGATCAGTGGCAAGTGACACACAAGCCGCGTATTCGCGATTCCGTTATGCGGCGGGATGTGCGTATGTGGTGCGAGCATTGAAAACATCGCATTTGGTCCTGCCCCGGGAATGTCGGGCTGTGGTATGTCTCGCAATAGATTCATCGTGATCGGACAATGGCGGGCGTTGGCATCGACAACACACCCGCGTTCGATCAAGTGAATGGCCGTCCAATCGCGGTTGTGGTTCAGTGCTTTCCATTGATCGAGCGGAACGGCTTCCGGGTATTGAATATAGGGAACAAGTTCAGCAACTTGCGACGCAGCGACCGCCGCGAACTCGGCTGCTACGGCCGCAGTCGCCGCTTCAAGTTTGGCGATCCACGAGAATCGTTCGCGGTCGTGGAATGGAATTTCGGGCAGGTCGGGATAGCAATAATGGGTCGGACCCACGCGGTCGGGCGTCGTCAGGCGCACAGCGTTGGTGATCATGCGTTCGACCCGGGGAGAGCGTCGTGGCACGCTCGCACGCAGCAGAGCCGATTGGTCATCCTGCCAAGCGCCATATCGATCAGCAGCATGGTCGAACACGGCACGAAGCTGTGGCGGCACTGGCTCAGGTGCTTGTGCAATCGCACGACCGAAAGCCAACCCCGCACGATTTGCATTTCCTAATGCTTCAAGTTGCATTGCGCGCAACAGCAGGGCGGTAAAATCCAGCGGGCGGATTGCAAGCGCGCGCTCGGTCGCGCTCAGCGCATGCGCAATATCACCCGTCGCCTTCGACATTGCCGCGAGCTTGAGCCAAAGATCGAAACGGTCGGGATCGTGCTGAGTTGCTTCAACAAGCAGATCACGCGCCGATTGGTAATCTTGCCGCGTTGCAGCTGCATCGGCAGCATATTCGAGATCGTTTGACGTCACGCACCGGTGCTAAGCAAAACGAACACAAAAGAAAAGCGGCGGAGCGCAAGCCCCGCCGCCAAACTTTTTCTAAACTGACTAAGACTTAGAAGTCGGCAGTCAAGTTGACGAACACATAGCGCCCGAGCTGGTCATAAGTCCCCGGGAACGTGTTACCGTTTCCAAAGCCACCCAGATTAGCCTGGCTGACAAGCGGTGGGTTCTTGTCGAAAATGTTGTTTACACCAATCCGGAAGGTCGCAGTGTCCTTGATCGGAAGCGAAAACAGCAAGTCGAAGTAGTTGAATGCCTTGATCTTCTCATCAATGTTGCCGGTCGGCGCGTTGCCACCAAGGTCGGCGTCTGGACTGATGATATCCGCCTTCACCGATGAGAAATACCGCCACCGAACCGTAAATCCGATGTTGTCGGCAGTCGTAAACTTCATATTCGTGTTGAAACGAAATTCAGGGTTAGGGTTGCCACATGTCGTTCCGTAATAACCGGCGCAGTCGTAATCAAAACCACCCGTCAACGGCTGCGTGATCAGCTTGTCGACCCAGGTCCCGACGAACTGCCAGCGAAGCTTGTTGTTGCCGATCGTCGTGCGGAAATCACCGTTGACGTCTATACCTGACGTCTTCAACGAACCCGTGTTGGTCGTGCGGTCATCAACGAAGCCGGTTTCGCCGAGCCAGAGTGAACCAGCCGCCGGCCCCGATGAGGCAGGTGCACGATTGATCTTGTTACAGAAGAACGGATCGCCAGTAGCAATACACTGGTTCAGAATAACCTGCGCACCGATACCGCCAACGGCATTCTTGACCTTGATGTTGAAGTAATCGACCGAAATTAACAGTCCGTTCAGGAACCCGCCCTTTGGCTGGATCACAGCACCAAACGAGTATGAGTTCGATGTTTCCGGCTCAAGGTTGAGGTTACCACCGAACAAGCCGTTATACTGCTGGGCCGTATTTGGCAGCAGATTTCCGAACTGAGCAGCCGTCACACCTGTGCGAGCGCACTGTGCCGCCGTAAACCCATTTACAAGGCCGCCAGTCGCGGTGCCGGCGCAAGGATCGGTACCCGCAAAGAGACCAACGCTCTGGTTGGTGAACAGTTCGCCGATGTTTGGCGAACGAACCGCACGGTTGAACGAACCACGGAACGTGATGTCATCAATCGGCGACCAGCTTCCCGCAATTTTGTACGTATCAGTCGAATTCTGCTTGGTCGCACCGCGCACGTCATATTTTGAGCGGCGATAACCGAGTTCGAGCGACAGATCCTGGAAAAATGCTGTGTCAGTAACGAGCGGCACCGCCAACTCGCCAAAGAAATCGGTCACCGCGTAGCGGCCATCGATCGGCAGCGTCGGGCCGCCCTGACCAGCACCATCACCATTGATGTACGACAGGTCAGGCTGTGTCTTAAGCGACTCAGTGCGGCGCTCGGCACCGATATTCACGCGCAGGCCATCCTCGGCGAAGGGCGACTTGATACCATATTTGCCGAGGTCGCCACTGATCGAACCCTGCACGACAGTTTCGCGCGACGTGCCCGTGATGACCAACGGGATACCAATATACCCTGCCGCAGCCTGCGTGATACCGCCGGTTGTGAACACATTGTACGGGACGCACGACGCATTTCCGCTGCTGCAGACGGGATTGGCAAGCGTCCCTTTGACTAGCAACGCTTCGCTGATCCGCGTGCTCGAAACGTCGTTACGATATGTGTTGGCAAATTTTATCGTTCCGGTCTGGAAATAGGCATCGTACGACCATGCTTCGCTCAAATCGCCCTTCAATCCTGTCACGATACGGAATTGGTTGTAGCCGATGTCGTTGAAACGCGGACCGCCTTCAATGTTACGCTTGCCGAGCAGGAAAGTCGCTGTCGCAGTCGTGCCCAGCGCAGCGCCGCAAATAGCGCGACCCGTCGTCGTGCCCTGAAGGAAGGGATTGTCGCAATTCGTCGTCCGTGTGCCAAAAAAGGCACCCGACGGCGCAATCTGAGCCTGCGTGCTGTAGTCGTTGAACGTCACGTCGAGGTAAGGCTTCAGTGCGGGGCTGATTTCATATTCAGCAAACGCACCGAGGTTATACCGCTCCGATGGACGACGATAATAGTTAAGCGGCGCAAAGTTGAACGCATCGCGAAGCGCGACATAGGGAATAAGCCCGTTCGTGCCGGTCAACGTGTAGCTGCCCGCAACTGGAATTCCCGCAAGCGCGGCGTTGGCCGCACTGATGCCACCGATCCGTGTGGCCGCCGGCGTGCCCGAACCGCCGCATGCAAAATCGGACACGGTACCGGTGTTCTGGCCGCTCGGGTTGAGCGTGCAGACCGAGTAATCATATTTATCCTGCGTGACCGCGGTTTCCGAGCGGTAACCAGCATAAACAACAAAGCTGCCGCGGTCTTCGTCAAAGCCCGAACCGAGCGCCATTGATGCATCGTAAGCACCACCGGTCACCACGTTACCCTCCGGCGCCGTGAAACGCTGGTTCACGATCTGACGGACTGCATTGTTGTTGGTGTGCTGGTAAAAACCATATTGCGCATCGAGACGAAGACCCTTGAACTTGCGGTTCATCTTGAAGTTCACGACACCGGCAACAGCGTCGGCACCATAAGCGGCCGAAGCACCACCCGTCAGCAAGTCAACTTGCGAGATCAATGCACCGGGAATGAAGTTCAAATCGGCCGCGCTGTTCCCGCCAATGCTGCCTGGCTGCAGGCGCTTTCCGTCAATCAGCACAACTGTGCGGTTCGACCCGAGACCGCGAAGGTTGACTGTTGCCGTGCCGTCCGCACCGTTCGAAACGCCCGAGCTCTGTCCTGCAAACACCTGCGGCAGCGAGTTCGACAAATCTTCGATCTTGGTCGCACCATATTCTTTGACATCGTCGGCGCCGACTGACGTGATCGGACTTGCCGATTCGGCATTCGGCCGCGCGACACGCGAACCAGTAACGACGATGACGCCGCCTTCTTCAGCGGCAGGCGCAGGCGCGGTTTGGGCCAAAGCCGGAACAGCAAAGACTGCCCCTGCGATTACGGTGCTTGCCAACAGTGCGTGGCGGACGGACTTGGTCAACATAGTGTTTTCCCCTTGTACGGTCGAACGAACCTGACCGTTTCAAAAAATTCAAATCTCGAAGCATCAGGCGCAACGACCCGAATACGTCCTACTAGATGGCCGCACCGTCGATTTGCAACAAAGTCTAGCGAAATCCGGTGCATTGCCGCTTGGATGTGACTTTTGAGCAACATGTTTGCTAAGGCAGACAGACGGTTCAAGCATTTCATGGAAATAAGGGTCGGCAATGGGAAAATTTCGCGTTTTATCAATGATCGCATTCGTCAGCAGTTTTCAGACAGCTTACGCCGACGACACTCCAAAAATGCCTGCACAAATCGTCGCGTTGCAAGCATGTCGAGCTAAAATCGATCCTGCTGTCCGTTTGGCTTGTTACGACAGCGCCGTCGATGTTCTCTCCGCGGCCACGGCATCACGCGAACTCGTCATTATCGATAAGGTCGAAGTAAAGTCGGCGCGAAAAGGCCTGTTCGGTTTCACACTGCCACGGATACCTTTCCTGATCGGCAAATCGGGCGATTCAGATGACGATGCCGACGCACGCGAGTTACAAACAACCGTCGTATCTGCACGTCGGTGGAACCGCATTTATTGGCGGTTCACGGTTGAGGGTGGCGCAACGTGGGAAACCACCGAAGACAATCGCGGCTTCACCGATCCAAAGCCAGGGGCACCCGTAGTGATCGAACGCCGAACGCTCGGCGCCTATTATGCAAAAGTGGGACGTGGCGCGCGCTCAGCGGTTCGCCGCATTCAATAGTCGCCGTCACAGCAAGCCTAGCGCATCACTCCTGCGATTGTCGCGGGATCGATGCGTTCGTCATTCCACTTCATGCCCCAGTGGAGATGCGGGCCGGTTGCGCGGCCGGTCATGCCGATGGCTCCGACAGGTTGCCCCTGTCGAACAGCATCGCCGCGCCGCACGTCGATGCGCGACAGATGAAGGAACACGCTGTTCAATCCCATGCCGTGATCGATCATCAGAAGATTGCCCTCGAGCGTGAATGGCGCGGCCGCGGCAAGCACCACGATGCCGTCGGCGGGCGCCGCAACGGGTATTCCTGTAACGCCCGCAACGTCGACGCCCGAATGCGGCGCGCCGGGCTCGCCGCGATCGATGCGTTGCGAGCCGAACACCCCGCTGATACGACCGCGTGCCGGCCAGATGAACGATTGCCGCCATCCGCCCGAGGTCGCGTTGATGCGGCGGGCTGCGTTGATCTGCGCCAATTCGCCGGGGCGGCGTGCCTGAAACTC
>JANLWD010000224.1:0-2153 GCA_031364345.1 Sphingomonas sp. | reverse complement strand
GGAAATCGGGCCAATCCAGACCTGACGGCTCAATGGGCCGAAATACAAACGTCGATGAGTTTTTCCGGGCCACGGATTTCAGCCATACGGGCGCAGGGTGTGCGGCTTCGCGGCAAAGTCATCGCTGGCGCCGTCTCGTTCGGCGCTGTCGATAAGCTGCTGCCCAAAGCCGATGGCAAAACGCGGCTCCGTTTGCCCGACGTTGACCTGGATTTGATTGACGCACGCGTTCGTCTCGACGGTCCGTGGGGTCCGGTCGGATCCCGCATCGACGGCCGCGGCAATCTCAGCAATGGTTTTGCGGGAAAAATTGCCGCTGTTGCCCCATCGCTCCGTTTGCGGGACTGCGAAGACGTTCGCACGACGGCCTATATGGATATCCGCATAATCCGCGATGCACCCGCGTTCGACGGGCTTGTACGCGCTGCCGCAGTCAGATGTAGCGCTGGGTCGCTCGCGGACCCCGCCGCGAAGGTCAAGATTGCGTTTAATGGTGCACTTGACACGTGGCGGGGGTCGATTTCTGCACGCGCTACGAATATTCTTACTACCGATGCGGCTTTTGGAAACCTGAGTGGCAAAACGGTCTTTACCGGTTCCGCCAATGCGACGCGCGGGACTGCATCGTTCGTTGCTGGCGAAGGGGCTGTCCGAAAATACCGAATGCGAGGAATCAGTGTCGACAGTAACTTCGACACCGGCGGCGGCGGCAAGGGTAGAGCAACGATCGACGTCGCGCGTTTTCTGATTGATCCTCAGTTTCTATCGAAAGCCAGCACGACGCTTGAGCGTTTGAACGGTACGCCGTTTGACCAACTGCTGCAAAAGCTGCTGGTCGCAGCGAAGGCCGCGGGCCCGGCCCTAAAAATTGCGGGCGAGGTCACATTTGCCGATCGTGTATGGAATGTTCGCGAAATGGTCGTGACCGGGTACAATAATGTTCGCCTTAACCTGTCCGGTGGTCGTGGGATCGAACTCGGTCCGACCGGTGTCACGGCAGATACGATGATCGCGCTCGGAGGAGACGGTTTGCCGGACGTGCGGGCGACCGTGCAACGGCGTGGCGATGGCATGACGCTCGGTCTTGCCCGAATTGCGCCTTATGCCGCTGCGGAATCACGCTTGACGCTTTCGCCTGTCAAGTTTGCAATGAATGCCGCGGGGTCGATGCGCATCGAAACAGAAGCAAATATCGATGGCCCGATCACGGGCGGTCGTATCGAAGGGCTCGCGATGCCGTTGAACGTGACGGCGAAGGCGAATGGCCAAATTTTGATCAACGACGGTTGCACGGCAGTCTCGTTTCGCTCGCTGAAACTCGACAGTTTTGCAATCGATCCTGCGGCCATCCGCTTATGCCCAGTTGTCGGCCGCAATCTGGCGTCGCTTAACAAGGGGGTGCTGAGTGGCGGATTTGTTTCGGACAGCATTCGTTTCGGCGGGAAAGCGGCCGGCCGGCCACTTTTGCTAACCGCAAAACAGGCAAGATTTGACTTTGGCCGCATGCGATTTTCGGTTGATCAGTTTGCTGCAGTGATAGGCTCCCAAAAAGCCGTTTCGCGCTTGAGCGTCGATTATACCGATGGTGCCATTGTCAAAAAAAACCTCGCCGGGCGATTTAGCGGAGCGAGCGGGACCATCGCTGATATTCCAATCGTCGTGGATAATTCATCCGGCCGGTGGCGCTATCAGGACAATGCGCTCACGTTGCTGGCCGCGACGCGCCTTTCCGATGGCTTTTTGCCGACGCGTTTTACCCCCCTGATGAGCGAAAATATGTCAGTTCGGTTCGCTGAGGGCAATCTCATTGCCAGCGGCATGCTGCGGTTGCCGTCAAATCCGACCGACATCGCCAGGGTTCGGATCGGACACGCATTTGCCACGGGGAACGGATCAGCCAGGATCGAGGTTCCGGAAATTTCGTTCGACAAGAAACTTCAACCCGAAATGTTAACGCGACTGACTGTCGGTGTTGTCGCCAATGTCGAAGGGTCAGTATCGGGCGTCGGTAGTGTCAGATGGACCCCGGCAGGCATCGTCAGCACCGGTCGCTTTTCAACCGACAAGCTCGATTTCGCTGCTGCATTTGGTCCGGTATCCGGCTTGAAAGGCACGATCGTTTTCGATGATCTGATCGGGCTGACAACGCCGCC
>JANLWD010000204.1:0-1698 GCA_031364345.1 Sphingomonas sp. | reverse complement strand
GTCGATATGGCTGCCGAAGGGCTGATTACGCAGGACGAGGCGGTGTGCCGTGTTGACCCGATGGCGCTTGACCAGTTGTTGCACCCGACGCTTGACCCCGATGCACCGCGTGATGTGCTGACCAAGGGATTGCCTGCGTCGCCCGGCGCGGCATCGGGGCAGATCGTCTTTGACGCCGACACCGCCGAACGCCGCAACGACATGGGCGAGAGCGTGATTTTGGTCCGCACCGAAACGTCGCCCGAAGACATCCACGGCATGCACGCCGCCACAGGCATCCTCACCGCACGCGGAGGGATGACCAGCCACGCCGCCGTTGTCGCACGCGGCATGGGCCGGCCTTGTGTGTCGGGCGCAGGCAGCCTGTCCATCGACCTGTCGGCCCGCGTGCTGCGCGTATCGGGGCGTGAATTCCGCGAGGGCGAGATCATCACCATCGACGGATCGACCGGCGAAGTGATGGCAGGCGCAGTGCCGACTTTGCAACCCGAACTGGTCGGCGATTTTGGCACGTTGATGGTCTGGGCCGATGCAGGCCGCCGGATGAAAGTCCGCGCCAATGCCGAAACCCCGCACGACGCGCAAGTTGCCCGCGATTTTGGCGCAGAGGGCATCGGGCTTTGCCGCACCGAACATATGTTCTTTGACGCGGCGCGGATTACCGCCGTGCGCCAGATGATATTGGCTGACGATGAAAAAGGCCGCCGCGTTGCGCTTGACCGGTTGCTGCCCGAACAGCGTGCGGACTTCATCGGCATATTTGAGGTGATGGCGGGATTGCCCGTGACCATCCGCTTGCTCGACCCGCCCTTGCACGAATTCTTGCCGCATCAAGAAAGCGAATTTGCCGAGGTTGCGGCAGCCGCTGGCGTGGGCATCGAAACGCTGAAACAGCGCGCTGCCGAACTGCACGAATTCAACCCGATGCTGGGCCATCGCGGTTGCCGGCTGGGCGTGACCTATCCCGAAATCTACGAGATGCAGGCGCGCGCGATATTTGAGGCAGCGTGTTCTTTGGCCGTCGCGCCCGTCCCCGAAATCATGATCCCCCTTGTCGGCACGCGCCGCGAGCTTGAGCTGATGAAAGAGGTTGTCGATAAAGCCGCAGAGGCCGTCTTTACCGAACAGGGCAAGCGGATCGAATATCTGGTCGGGACGATGATAGAACTGCCCCGTGCCTGCCTGATGGCTGACGAGATTGCCGAAGTCGGCGCGTTCTTCTCATTCGGGACCAACGACCTGACGCAAACAACATTGGGCGTATCGCGCGACGACGCCGCCCGTTTCCTGACGCATTATGTCGACAAAGGCATCTACGCCCGCGACCCGTTTGTCTCGCTGGATGTCGAAGGCGTCGGCCAGCTGATCGAAATCGCCACCAACAAAGGCCGTGCGACGCGGCCTGACATCAAACTCGGCATCTGCGGCGAACATGGCGGTGATCCGGCCAGCATCGAATTTTGCGAGAAGACGGGCCTCGATTATGTCTCCGCCTCGCCTTACCGCGTGCCCATAGCAAGACTTGCCGCCGCGCAGGCAGCTTTGAACGCAAAATAGGGGTTGCGAATCCTAGGGCGCGCACCTAATAGCGCGTCACCGTGCACCCGTAGCTCAGCTGGATAGAGCATCAGACTACGAATCTGAGGGCCGGGCGTTCGAATCGCTCCGGGTGCACCATTTTCCTCTCTCTGGTGAGAG
>JANLWD010000014.1:0-18469 GCA_031364345.1 Sphingomonas sp. | reverse complement strand
GCTCGCCCACCTCGTCGTCCGCGACGGCGAAGGCGCGACCAAGTTTATTACTGTGGCGGTGACGGGCGCGGAAACGGACAAAAGCGCGCACCGCATCGCAATGAGCATCGCCAACTCTCCCCTCGTCAAAACCGCCATCGCGGGCGAGGACGCCAACTGGGGCCGCGTCGTTATGGCTGTCGGCAAAGCAGGCGAACCTGCTGACCGCGACCGGCTATCGATCAGCTTTGGCGGAATCCAAGTTGCCGCCAATGGTCTGGTGGTCGAAAGCTATGACGAAGCACCCGTCGCTGCGCATCTGAAGGGTGACGAGATCGATATTAGCGTCGATCTCGGCCTCGGCCCAGGACGCGCCACCGTCAGGACCTGTGACCTGACGCACGGCTACATCAGCATCAACGCGGACTACCGAAGTTAAGCGAGCTCGCCCTCGAGCCAGCCCTTCAGCTGCGACTTCGGTGCCGCACCAACTTTGGTCGCCGCAGGCTTGCCGTCCTTGAACAGGATCATCGTCGGAATACCACGCACGCCATATTTGCTCGGCGCGTCTGGATTGTCGTCGATATTGAGCTTGGCAATCGTCACTTGCTCGCCGAGTTCCTCCGAAATCTCTTCGAGGCTCGGTCCGATCATCTTGCACGGCCCGCACCATTCGGCCCAGAAGTCGACGAGCACAGGGCCACTCGCTTCGAGGACATCGGTGGCAAAGCTGCTGTCAGTAATCGCGATGGTGGCCATGGGTAAACTCCGTCTATATCTCTGTAGGTAGGACGGTAGCAGCCTTTGCTCAACCGCTTCGAACCAAATTGTCCTGTTCGCTTGCAAAGCCTGGCTTGTGCGCGGCAAGCAATATTGGTGTGAGCTCGAAAAGTGCCGGGCCTTCGCTGTACAAAAGCGAAGCACGCACTTCGCGGCCCGGAAAAATGACGTTGAGCACTTCGGCATAGGCAGCCATCTGGCGAAGGTGCTGGACGGGAATCTCATCGACCGTCGACGGCACGCGGCGCCCGGTTTTGAAATCGACGACTTCGACGACGTCGTCGCTGACCGACAGGCGATCCACGGTTCCGGCAATCACGACGCCATCCACAATGCCCGCGATCGGTGCTTCCGAAAGAGCGTCGGCCGAAAAAATACCGGCAAACGAAGGATTTTCGATCACGCGCACGGCAACATCGACGAGCGCGGGGTCGGCCCCCTCTGACACTAGCCAGCGCACACCAGCCGCGTGACGCTCTTGAGGAGCCAGATCAGGCAGTCGCTCAAACAATGCGTGAAGCAATCGTCCGCGCTCGGCTGCCGCTGCCAAGGCAGTGCTCGGTGGCGGATTGGCAACGTCGTCCCGACCAATCGACGACGGCGCGAGCGGACGCGGCGGGCGTGCCTCTTGTGGTGCGGGCAGATGCAACCACACAGGAATCACATCAGACTGCCGATCATTCTGCGCATCGCCAAACCTGCGCCCCACGGCCGTCGTGTCGGGTGCGCGCGCTGGCCGAGTGACACCGGCTGATTGGCCGTAGCGCGACACCCTGCCCCAATTCCCATCGTCCGACTTGGTCGCGTCAAGCGCGATCATCGCGCGTTCGACTGCCGCGTGCCAGCTTTCGGACGGAACAATGCCCTTTGCTCGGGGACCAAGTGATCCGGCAATCACCAGCCGTTCCTCCGCACGAGTCATCGCGACATACAGCAGCCGCCAATGTTCCTTGTGTGCCTTGTCATCGGCGGTTTCCATCGATGACTGCAGCGAAGCGACGAGCGCACGTTCCGCCCCGCGCGGTTTGGGAATCGGAAGATCGCTGAGCACGCCATCGATCGTCCATTTGAAATTATTATCGACTGCTTTTTCGGGATCGGCGCAGGCATCCGCGAGAATGACAAGCGGGGCCTGCAAACCCTTTGCGCCGTGCACAGTCATCACGCGCACGGCATTGCCCGCCGCCGCGGCATCACGCACAACTTCGGTTTCGCCGCGATCGAACCAGTCGAGAAATTGTTGCAACGACGCGATGCCGTCGCGCTCGAACATCAGTGCTGCGTTGAGAAGCTCGTCGATTGGATCGCGTACTTCCTCGCCCAATCTCGCAAGCAATTTCTTGCGCCCTTGCAACGGTCCGGACAGGAGATTTTCGAGGAAAGCATAGGGCGTAATGTTATCTGCTGCCCGCAACATCGCGGCCAGATCGTCACGCGCCAAGCCCGCGGGTATTGCGTCCCACAACCGACCCGGACGACCGTGCGCGACGGCGAAAAGATTGTCCTGTGACCAACTGATGAGCGGCGACACGAGCAAAGCTGCAAGGTTCAGATCATCGAGTGGCTGGGCGGCAAATCGCATCGCCGCAAGCAAATCCTGGACTGGCAACGGAACCTTGAGCTTCAAGCGGTCCATGCCCGCCACTGGCACGCCTTCTTCATGCAATCGCGCGACCAGCAAAGCCGCGATATCGCTGCGCTTGCGGACGAGGATCATGATGTCGCCCGGCATCAGCGGACGGCCACCATCCTTGGCCAGCCACAACGGCTCTGCCAGCCAGTCGCGTATTTGCCGCGCGAGTTTCAATGCCAGATTGCGCGTTGCGTTGGGTATCCAGCTTTCTTCGTCGCCATCCTTTGCGCCGTCATCGGCTGCAACGGGTGACAACAGCATAACCTCGCCCGGCCCTTCGTTCGCACTAACATGAGGGCGCGAACGGTCATCGAGGCCCAGCGCATCGCCACCAATTTCTGAAAGGACCGCATCAACAACGGCAAGGACGGGCGGTGTCGAACGGAACGAACGATCGAGCGATAATTGCACGATCGACTGTTCGGCTTGCGCAGCATAATCGGCAAATCGTGTTCCGACGGCGCGATAAATTTCCGGATCGGTCCCCTGAAATCCGAAAATAGCCTGTTTGAAATCGCCAACGGCGAACAATGTTCGCAACTTGTCGCCTTTCTGGCCGCCGCCCGCCCAATATTCACCCGCCAGCGAAGCAACGATTGCCCACTGATCGGCATTGGTATCCTGCGCCTCGTCAACGAGGACATGGTCGGTTGCCTGATCGAGTTTATATCGGATCCACTCACCCATCCCGGTTTCATTGAGCAGCTTGCGCGTGAGCTGAATCAGATCGTCGAAGTCGACCAGCCCGCGCGACCGCTTGGCATCGGCATAGGCGCGTGCATATCGTCGTGCTGCCCCCAATGCCGAGGCGATGTCGGCCGCCAATTCGGCACGTGCAGCCAGCGCAAGCAATGGTGCGCACCAAGCATCAAGGCGTTCGACGAGGGCTGGGAATTCAGGATCTTTCGGTCCTTGTTTGCGGAATGTGCCGGTTTGCGTTTTCCAGACAAGCATCAATTGGGGTAATTCGCGCGCCCGCTGCGCCGGGGTACCAAGAAGCCATTCGGCAATGCGGTCGGCGGCGATCTCGCCAGTTTGTGTGCCCCACTCGGCATGCATCCGGGCAAGATCGAGCACCGCTTCACGGTCAAATTCGCCGTCTGCACATGCGTCGGCGAGCGCTGAAGGACCGAAATCTAAAGCTACGTCCATCGCTCGCCGGACAACGGCATCGATACCCGGGCCAAGAGCATTCAAAGCATCGACCGCTGGCGCAGCGCGCATCAGAAACCGGACCGCTTCCGTCTCGCCCAGCCGCAAGCTCAATGCGCGCAGATCGCCGATCGATCGCACATTGCCCTCGCGCTCGGCAGTAATGATCAGCTCCGCGAGCACGGATTGCGCCAAAACAACCTGCTCGCGCCCTTCGATCGGCCGGAATCCCGGCGTAATTCCGGCTTCAAGCGGAAAGCCTGCAAGCAAGGTCTGGCAAAAGGCGTGGATCGTCATGATCCGCAAACCGCCACCCCGAGACTCGAGGACCGATGCGAATAAGGTGCGGGCTCGCGAAACCTGTTCAGGTCCGAAATCTTCGCCAAGCGCGCGGAGTTCAGCGGCCAGCTCAGTCGATTTGATCTGGACCCAGTGCGCAAGTCTTTCGTGAACGCGGTCGGCCATTTCGGCGGCACCCGCTTTTGTAAATGTCAGACATAGAATCGCATCGGGCCGGACACCGCGCAGCAACAGCCGCAGCACGCGGGCCGACAGGACATAGGTTTTCCCCGTCCCCGCCGATGCCGACAACCAGACATGCTCCGCCGGGTCCGACGCTTTGCGTTGCTCGGCTTTCAACACCGCATGCGGCTTCACACCGTTATTTTTCACGGCCGTACCATTCGCCGAGCCGCATCAGGTGGTCATACTCGGCGTAGGGTGCATGTTCGGGATGAAGTTTTGCCGTAAACGGTTCGTTCCCCGTCAACCATTGTCCTGCCGCTTCGGCGAATTTCTCGGCAGCAGTCGCGACGAAATTTTCTTTCGTCAGCGTGGTGCCAGTCGATTTTACGGGCGAAATTCGATCGCCGAAGCCATCATTTTTGTTTTTGCGCAACGACCAATATTCGAACTCGGTCGGCGTGCCCTTGATACCGGGAAAACCACCGCGATCGGCAATGAGGCCGAGCAAACCGAGCTGCATGGAAAACCCGGCTTCGACGGCTTTCGCGCTTGGCGGTGCCCCCGTCTTGTAATCGACGATCGCAAGCGTGTTGTCGGCCCGGTCGATCCGATCCGCGACACCATTTAGCGTCACTCCCGCGACGTCGATCGCGCCCCTGATTTCACTTGCAACGACTTCACGACCCAATGATCTGTCACCAGCAATCTGTGTGGCAACCCAGTCGATTGCTTGCATCAGGCGGGGCTGCCACATGACGCGCATCACGGGATGGACCCCGGCATCGTCAAACATTGTTGAAACGCGCGCGACAAGTTTGTCGGAATCCAGATTATCCTCACGAAACCACGCGTCGAAAATCGCGTGAATTATCGTACCGCGCCAAGCTGCCGAGGGTTCCGCATCGACATCGTCGAGCCTCGAAAGCTTCAGCATCGCCTTTGCATAAAAAGCGAATGGATCGGCTTTCAACCGGTCGACATCGGTCACCGATATCAGTTTTGGACGCTGATTGACGGGCGGCGCCGGCGCGGGTCGTTTGGCAAGCTGTACGGGTCCGCGATGAGCATCGATCGCTGTCGCGAGCCCGACGATCCGATCGTCCGCATCGATGCCACCCAGCATGGCGCCGAGCCGCAGAACGAAGCGCGACGCGATCGTGGGCGAGCGCGCATCGCGTTTCGCGCGCGTCAAAAGGACATCTCGCCCACCAAGTGCCGATGCCAGGTCATGCGCTGCCAAACCGACTCGTCGATCAAGGCCACCAAGGCCAAGTTCGATGCGCACTTTTGGCGCAAGCCACGGATCGGGCGTCGGACTTGCGGGCCAGACTCCCTCGTTCACCCCCCCACAAATGATCAGATCGGCCGATTGCAGTCGCGCCTCGAGCAGTCCCCAAACCGATATCCGCGGATGGCCCCCTTGGGGAGGGCGCACTGCCGTTTCGCCGAGCAACTGACGAAGCATCGATGCGAAAGCGCCGACATCAAAATCGTGCGGAGCCTCTGGCGCGGCCGCTGTGAGATCGGCAAATAATTGCGCGGCGGCTCGTCCCGCGGCACCGCCCCATGCCGCATCGCCAGCGAGCGCATTAATCGTTTCGATTAGAGTATCGAGCATTGCGGACATGCTCGCTTCCCGATCGTCGAAAACTTGTTCGAGCGCTGCGAAGGTTTCCGCGAAACCGGCACCAGCCCACCATTGTTCCGCCGTGGCGCGCACGCCGCGATTACGTTTGTCACCACCGGCTAGAAAAGCGGTCAATCCTGACAGTCCGGGCGCCGGGCGCGGGCCACGCAACGCCCGATCGAGAGCTCGCGCGCCGGACAGCCATTCGAGCCGACCGTCACCAGCGCGAACCAGCGGATGTTTCAGCAATGACAACAACGCAACAGGCGCAAACCGTTCGGTTGCGACGGCAACGACTGCCAGAACGAGCGTGCCCGGTGGCGTTGCGAACAATGGTCGCCCGCCGGAATCGTCCGCGTTGATCCCCCATCGCTTGAGATGTTCGACGACGCGGCCGGCGAGTGCGCGGTCGGGCGTTATCAGTGCAGCCGTTCGCGCCGGCGTTTCGAGCGCTTCGCGAAGCGCAATCGCAATTCCCTGCGCCTCATCGGCGGGTGTCGCAAATTCGGCAACGCGGACGCCGGGCAGTTTGCGGAAACGCGCGTCGAGCGTGTTCCACTTGGCAGTAAACTTCGCCAGCGCAAAAGCATTCGACACCGCACGCGCCCGCTGTGCCCGGCGGGTCTGGCCATCGCCCCATCGCCAGCGCGTAATGTCGCTGCGCGCGACTTCCATCCGGTCGAGCAGAATACGCAGATGATGTTGAGGATGACTTTCCGAAGTTGCCTCCGCGATCGCGTCCCATTCATCATTGCTGCTGTAAATATCGACGCCCGGCAGGACGACAGCGCCATTCGGCAAGCGGGCAACCCGGTGGAGCAATGCCGCCACAGCCACTGCCGACGTCGTGATACCCGCAGCGACGACAAATCCCGCCGGTGGCGACTTGTGCCATGCCTCCGCCTGACGCCGCAGCAGGATATTACGGCGTGCGACCCGGTCGATCCGACCGAGACGGATTTGTTCATCGGGCCAGCGATCGAGAAGCAAGGCAATCAGGTCGAGCGATTTCTGCCAATGGATTGACAGGTCCGCAGCAATATCGAGCGTACGGAGCGCGACCGGGTCAATCTCTTCGCCAAGCAAAGCGTCGAGCGTCGCGGCAAGTTCGGTCGCGAGGCGGAGCGCTTCGGCCGCGTTAATGGGTGCGTGCGATTCTGCCCGCGCCTGCTGAACCAGCCTTGCGAGCGCAAAGCGGCGCGTCAGCGGATCGATCGCCGCAAGAATCTGGTCGCCGCTTGCCGGATCGAGCGCAACACCCATCGCTTCATCGCCAACGTCGCCCACAGCAACCAGACGCGGCAACAACAGTCCTGGCTCTGCGCGTCGGACGAACGCATCGGTCACCGCACGCACGGCGCGGTTATTGGGCAGCAAAACCATGCCACGCGCCAATGCCATGCGATCGCGCCCGTATTGCGCAAGGAGCCCATTGACGAGCGCATCGGAAAAATTCCGGTGCACGGGTATCGTGAAGACTGCGGGATGCCCCCGTTCAGGCATCGGCGAGAATGGCTTCGGTTTCGCTGATCGCGCCGGGATGGCCGACGTCGAACCATAAACCGTGATGGACGACGCCATATGCACGCCCCGCCGCGATCGCTCGATCCCAAAAGACGTTGGTGGAAAAGGCCGGCGAAGGCGGATCGATGATCAAACGCTTCGACAGCATCTGAAGACCGGTCCACACGAACGGCGCAATCCGGCCCGGCTTGCGACGCCGCAGCCGTCCAACCGCATCCATATGGAAATCACCGCGACCCTTGTGACAATTGGCGCGTGCTTGGGGCACCATCAGCAACAGCGCATCCATTTTTTCATCGTCCCACCGCTCTGCGAGGACGGTAAAAGCATCGACCGGGCCATTGACCCACAAATTATCACTGTTCACCTGAATAAACGGATCAGCGTCGATCAACGGCAGCGCGCGGATAATTCCGCCCCCCGTCTCGAGCAGCGCCCGGCGTTCGTCGGAAATCACGATATCCATGCCATGATGATTCCGCCTCAAATGCGCTTCCATCGCATCGGCCAGATAATGAACATTGACCACAGCGCGTTCGACACCCGCCGAGGCCAACCGCGACAGCGCATGATCGATTAATGACCTGCCAGCAACGGCAACGAGCGGTTTGGGCTTGGTCGCAGTCAGCGGGCGCATCCGCTTGCCAAGCCCAGCGGCCATCACCATCGCCGTTTTTGGAACATTGCTGCTGTGCGGAAGTGACAGCGAAAGCGGGCGACGCGCGATCACCGATACTGCGCCCAGATTGCACCGCGAGCGGCCGCGGGGATATTGGCGTCGAACCATGAACGCACTGGAAATAATGACGGATGCGCCAGATCGCGTTCAAGCAATCCCCACATTCGCGTCTGAAAACTGCGGTAATGCGGCTTGTGATCGCGTTTCCACAGGCGCACGAACAGGCCCAAGATCCGCGTATTGCGCTGGGCCGCCAACGCCCAATAGGCATCATCGAATGTGACATCACGCCGGGTCGCAATTTTGTAGTGCGCAAGCATCGACGCCTCGACATCGGGCGAAACATCGCGCCTTGCGTCCTGAAGCATTGATGCAAGGTCGTAAGCTGGATGCCCGATCCGAGCATCCTGAAAATCGAGCAAACCGAAACGCTTAACACCTGCACCATCGGTCAGCATGATATTTTCGGCATGAAAGTCGCGCAATTCGGTCACCCAGCCGGTGGCATCGGCATCGACGGGCGCCAGCACTGTTTCCCACGCGTCACGAAAACCGGCGATGTCGACATCGGCGTCGATATGCGGACAATACCACTCGATCAACAATGCAACTTCATCGAGCCAGTTTTCCAAACCGTGTCGCGGGAGTTCAGGCGCGGGGTGCCGGTGCAGCGCGATCAGCACGTCGACGACGCCGCGATAAATCTCGTGCTCGCACGTCTGATCGGCGTCGACTGCCTCACGCATGCGGTTGTCGCCGAAATCCTCGATCAGCAGCAAACCCTGCGCAAGATCGCTCGCGAAGATTGCTGGTGACCGTAGACCGATGCGCGAAAGATACGCCGCGACGTGAAGGAATGGGCGCGGGTCCTCGTGCGGCGGAGGCGCGTCCATCAGAACGGCACGGCGATCGCCGGCAACCACGCGAAAATACCGTCGAAACGACGCATCGCCCGCTAGTGGGGTTATCACCGCGCCCGCCCATCCCGCGCGGGCAAGAAAATCCGGTGCTGCGCCGGGCGGGATCATCGCAATGGCCATCGCGCTTCCCATGACGATGGCACTTTCCCTGTCAAGCGCCGACCGCGTCCCTCAATAGTCAGGTGGAGATGAAGCGCATCGGCCCATAATCGCGCACCAAGCCGCTCGGGCCATTCGATGATCAGCGCTGCGTCGGCACGCGCGTCATCAAGGCCGAGCTCCTCAATTTCCTCAGGATTTTCCAGGCGGTACAGATCGACATGCCATAGCGGAACCGTAATATCCGGCGGCGCGTACGGAATAACGATCCCGAACGTCGGCGATGGCGCGTCGCCGACAAAGCCGAGTGCCCCGATCAAACCACGGGCAAAGCTCGATTTGCCGGCACCGAGCGGACCCGACAACGCAATGATGTCGCCGGTCCGCGTGACCGCACCGACCATAGCACCTGCGGCTGCTGTGGCAGCTTCATCGGCAAGCCACATCAGCGCGGCAATTCGATCTTGATGGCTGTTCCCTGCCCCGGTTCGGCGATCCGTGTGTAAATTCCGCCGTGCGCTTCGACTGTTTCACGAACGGCCGAGTCCTCGATCCCGACGCCCGGCCCATCGTCCGAAACAACGATCATCGCGCCATCGTTTGTGCCACTCGCATGGAGCAAAATACGGCCGCCGACCGGGGTTGATGTAATCGCCGAAGCAAGTGCGGCGTCAATCGCACTGCGAATGCGCTTCGCGTCACCTTCCACGCGGCCAATGCCGACTTCAAAATCGGTCACGAAAGCCTGTTCTTTTGTCCTCGCATTTGCGTCTTGCGCCGCGGCGACGGCTTCGAGAATGGGCAAAAGATCAACGGTCTCGCGGTCGACACCGATCACGCCTACTCGGTCCTGTGTGGTCAATAGCACTTCGTCAATCAATTCACTCAAAGTGCCGACCGAGTCGATGATCGCATGAACATAGTCCTGCGATGCTTTTGACAGCTTTCCGGCATATCCTTTTTCGAGCATCTCGGCAAAGCCGCCGATCGATGTCAAAGGCGTCCGCAATTCATAGCTGATGTTCGCGACGAATGCCGTTTTGGCTTTGTCAGCCGCCACAAGCGCCTCTGCGCGTTCGCGAAGGACACGTTCGACGCGTCTGCTGTCGGTAATGTCGAGCATCGTAAACAATGCATTCCCGTCAGGGAGCGGCACGGCGGCAAATTCAAAATGCCGGCCGTCCTTGAACGACACGCGACCACCGCGCGATTTGCGTTCGACCGTTGCTGCGCGGACCAATTCGCGGATCAATGCCGCGCGCGCAGGATTGGTCAGCCGTGAAGCTGCATTTTCAGCCAGCGCCGAAACGCCGGGGTGCGTTGCCAGCATCGCATCATCAAAGCCCCACACGTCGCGGAATTTGTTATTCCACAAATGCAGCCGACCGTCGGATGCAAACACGCCAACGGCTTCGAACAGATTGTCGAACGTCGCTTCACGCACGCGCAGCAAGGTGTCGCGCGCGCTCGCCAGCTGCACTTGTTCAGTGCGATCCTCAAACACGAGCAGCAACCCGCCATCGGGCAACGGCTGCACGAGCACACGCAGGTGCGCGCCTCCCGGAAGCAACCAGACTTCTTCGCCCGCACCGCCGACTGCTGTGAACCAATCGCGACGCTCCGCCTTCCACGCCGGAAAATCGCGCGACTCGGGTACTCGTCCAGCTTCGCGCATCCGTTCGAGCACACGGTCGAATTCAGGCCGGTCGGCGATCCATTCGCTTTTGATCGCAAACATTCGTTGGAACGGCAGATTACAAAAACTGAGTGTTCGGTCGGCGCTGAATTGCGCCACACCCGCCGACAATCGATCGAGAGTGTCACGTTGCGTATCGGCAAAACGACGAAGCGCTGCGCGCGCCCGATCGAGTTCGTTGTTGTCGAGCGCATATCCCGCAACACCAGACTCGCCCAGCGGCACATCGACGACGCGGATCGACCGGCGTTGACCGTTGATCGTCGCGGGCACTTCACGCGTTCGCGACTCGCCCGCGTCGCGTGCTGCGCTGGCCGTGGCCAGCGGACTTGTACCAGTGCCCGGTTCGACCAGTTCGAGGCCGCGTGCAATCACATCATCGGCATCGCTTGCGTCAACCGCATCGACATAAGCGCGATTGACGAGAGTCAGTCGCAGATCGGGGCCGCGGTGCCACATCGGGATCGGCGCTGCTTCGATCAATTGCGATAGCGCGGCAAATGCCCGTGCGAGACGCTCGACTTCGCTGTTTAAGCGTCCGATTTCGGCTTCGCTGTCGGTCGCATCGAACACCCATACGATGACTGAACCGCGCTGACCCAAACCAGTAGCCGCGGGACTGCCGCGCAACAGCAGCGTACGGTTCGAACCAATGGCACGGACCGACAACGCAAAGGATTTGCCCGTTCGTTGCGATGCGGCAACTTCGTTGACGAGTGTTGCCGCGTCGGCATCGCAAAGTCCGGCATCGGTCCCGGCAAAGTCGGCAAGAAAGCTCGGGATCCGCGGCAAACCAAGCCAGTCGGCGAGCCTCGTCTGCGCCTCTACGCGACCATCTGCACGGACCAGAATCGGTAACGCCGGTGCGACGTCGAGCAACACCGACAGCCGATCCGCCTGACCACTCGCATAAGATGCGCGTTTGCGCATCTGTATTCCGGTAATCACTGCCCACGCAGCTGCGGCCAGCCATAGGGCAAGAACAATGCCCGCGATCGTCGCTTGCGCCGTCGTCAGTGTCAGCACAGTGAACCCCAGTCGATCATGGTCACCGCCTTAAGGCGGCGATCGCCCGAATGGAATCGCCTTATTCCTTAATACCGATAATGGTCGGGTTTGAACGGACCGCTTGTCGGCACGCCGATATAGCCGGCCTGCTTTTCACTGAGCTTGGTCAGCTTTACGCCGAGCTTTTCGAGGTGGAGCATCGCAACCTTCTCGTCGAGATGCTTCGGCAGAACATAGACCTCGTTCTTGTAATTCTCGCCCTTGGTCCACAGTTCGATCTGAGCGAGCACCTGGTTGGTGAAGCTCGCCGACATCACGAACGACGGATGGCCGGTCGCACAGCCGAGGTTCACGAGACGACCCTTGGCAAGGATGATGATTTGCTTGCCGTCGGGAAATTCGACGAGATCGGTGCCGGGCTTCACTTCGGTCCACTTGTAATTCGACAGCGCTGCAATCTGTATTTCGCTGTCGAAATGCCCGATATTGCAGACGATCGAATTGGGCCGCATCGCTTTCATATGATCGGCCGTGATGACGTCGGCATTGCCGGTCGCGGTACAAAAAATATCGGCACGCGTGACGGCTTCTTCCATGGTCACGACTTCGAAACCTTCCATCGCCGCCTGCAAAGCGCAGATCGGGTCGACTTCGGTCACCATGACTCGCGCACCGCCGCTGCGAAGCGACTGCGCCGAGCCTTTGCCGACATCGCCAAAACCAGCGACGCAGGCGACCTTGCCCGCAAGCATGACATCAGTCGCTCGACGGATCGCATCGACCAGCGATTCCTTGCAGCCGTAAAGATTGTCGAACTTCGACTTGGTCACGCTGTCGTTCACGTTGATCGCGGGAAACGGCAGCTCGCCCTTTTTGGCGATCTCGTAAAGGCGATGCACGCCTGTTGTCGTTTCTTCCGAAACACCTTTCAAATTCTTGACCGTTTCGGTCAGATAGCCGGGCCGTGCCTTCACGAATGCCTTCAACGCGCGCTGGAATTCGACTTCTTCTTCATTTTCCGGCTCACCGAATTCTTCGCCGCGCTCGAGCTTTGCACCCCATAGCGCAAACATCGTGGCGTCGCCGCCGTCGTCAAGAATGATGTTCGCGGTTTCATTACCCCAATCGAAAATGCGGCCCACATAGTCCCAATAGTCGGCGAGGCTTTCACCCTTGATTGCAAAGACAGGTATACCCTCGGCTGCAATTGCCGCCGCGGCATGATCCTGCGTCGAAAAAATGTTGCATGTCGCCCAGCGAATATCAGCACCCAGCGCGGTCAGCGTTTCGATCAACACTGCTGTCTGAATCGTCATATGCAGCGAACCGACGATCCGCGCGCCCTTCAATGGCTGTGAAACACCGAATTCGTCTCGCAGAGCCATCAGGCCGGGCATTTCGGTTTCGGCAATATTGATTTCGCGACGGCCGAAACCGGCGAGGTCGATGTCGGCAATGACGTAATCAGCGTTGTTGAGCACAGCAGCAGTAGCCACGGGAAGTCTCCGGATCGGTTTGGGGATTTCCGTCGCCTATCGATCATGGCCATCAAAAGCAAATATAAAGATGTCTTTATATGCTAACGACGCGCGATCGATACCCCGCACAGTCCCGCATCGAGCAGAGGCTGCACACCGGCCCGGTCGGCTAGCGCGGCAAGTGCCGCAAAGCTCGGCCGTTCGCTCAGTGCGGCATCCGTGATCGCACTCAGATCGGCACAGCTCAGCCCGTCGGCACCCGCGCCATAGCGGTTGGCGACCCGTGTGACATATCCGTCATAGGCATTGAGTGCCCGGGCATTCCCGACGCTGTCGGCAAAATGTTCGCGCAACCGGTCGTTGACTTCGGTCAGAGCACTGCGACTCTGAACAACGAATTTGTTGTACCGCGCCAGCATTGTCCCCGATCCTCGGCAGCGAAGTGCTGACACCATCAGCATCGTTTCGAAATCGCGGACTTTCGCGGCGGCGACATGGTCGGCCTTCCAGCATGAAGCTTCGGCAGGTGCGGCGATCATGGCGATAGCAGCAGCTGCTACGACGATTGATTTCAGCATGACATGTCCCCTCGCGTTGTGTCGCAAAAGGTGAGGCATCGCAGTTGCCAGAATCTTGATGAAAAGCGTTAACGCGGGTTGCATGCGACGAACCGAGGCGCGACAGGATCGCCATCCCGACTCACTGGAGACCAACATGACAATTTCGATCGGCGACAAAATACCTGCGGCGACGTTAATCAAAGTTACCGAAAGCGGCCCCGAACCTGTTTCGACTGGTGATTTTTTCGCTGGCCGGCGCGTTGCGCTTTTTTCGGTCCCAGGCGCATTCACACCGACCTGCTCGGCCAAGCACCTACCCGGCTTTGTCGAAAAAGCTGCCGACCTTCATGCCAAAGGGATCGACGAGATCGCCGCAACGGCAGTGAATGACGCTTTCGTCATGGGCGCATGGGGGAAAGCTGGCGGCGCCGATGCGGTAACGATGCTTGCTGATGGCAATGCCGAATTTGCGACAGCGCTCGGTCTGACCATGGATGGGAGCAAATTTGGGATGGGCACGCGCGGCCAGCGCTTTTCGATGATCGTCAATGATGGTGTCGTCGAACAACTAAACGTCGAGGAAGGCGGCGAATTTCGCGTCAGTTCGGCCGAATTCATGCTCGAGCAACTGTAACGGCAGTGTCCTTGCGGCTGTCATCGTTCGCGGATAGACGCGGGCGATGACAGCACATAACGGACGCGAGCTTGTCGATCAGCTCGAGGCGCTTTTCAATACGGCCACGACGCGCCTGCGTGACGCGATACAAGCTTATGTCTTGAACGGGACACGTCCTGACGCGTCGTCACGCAAAGACGGCAGTTTCGCCTATCCCGAAATCCGCGTGCATTATTCGGGCGAAGAAAATGGCCCGGTTCCACCACGTTCCTTTGGACGGCTGACTCAGTCGGGCCATTACGTCACCAGCGTGACGAAGCCACGGCTGTTCGCCGATTACCTGACCGAACAGCTCGACCTGCTGATTGCCGATTATGATGTGACCGTCGAAGTCGGCGCGGGTCGTCAGGAAATTCCGTTCCCCTATGTCCTCGATGCCGACATGGATCTGGACGATATCAGTGCAACCGAATTGTCGCGCTGGTTTCCGACGACCGAACTCGCACATATCGGCGATGAAATTGCAGACGGCATTTTCGATGTCGCCGAAGGGGGGCCGCGCCCGCTTGCACTATTCGACGGCTTGCGCACCGACTTTTCGCTGGCTCGTCTCCGCCATTATACTGGAACGCCGCCCGAGGATGTTCAGAAATATGTGCTCTTCACCAATTACCATCGTTACGTCGACGAATTCGCGCGCTGGGCAATCGAGCAGCTGAAAACCGACAGCGCCTATACCCATTTATCAGGGGCTGGCGGCGTCATCGTCGACCGCAATACGCAGGATCCCGAAGCCGCGATCACCGACAGCGCGTGGCGGCGCCACCAGATGCCTGCGTGGCATCTTTGTGCAAAGGATGGCAGCGGGATCACGCTGGTCAACATCGGAGTCGGACCGTCGAACGCCAAAACGATTACCGATCATATGGCAGTTCTGCGCCCCGAGGCGTGGCTGATGATTGGCCATTGTGGTGGCCTCCGTCCCAGTCAACGGATCGGGGACTATGTCCTCGCGCATGCCTATCTTCGCGACGATCATGTCCTCGACGATGTGCTTCCTCCCGAAATTCCGGTGCCTGCGATTGCCGAAGTTCAGCAGGCGCTGGCGCGAGCAGCCGAAATCGTGTCGGGCGAAAGCGGCGAAGTCCTTAAACGTCGTCTGCGCACCGGTACGATCGTGACGACCGACGATCGGAACTGGGAATTGATGTTTTCGAAATCGGCACTGCGCTTTTCACAAAGCCGTGCCGTCGGCATCGATATGGAAAGCGCGACGATTGCTGCACAGGGCTACCGGTTCCGCGTCCCTTATGGCACGTTGTTATGCGTCAGCGACAAGCCGCTGCATGGTGAGCTCAAACTTCCCGGCCAGGCCAACCGATTTTATGAGCGCGCGATCGCCGAACATATGAAGATCGGCATCGAGGCATGCAACGAACTCCGCCGGGAGGGCGCAAAGCTGCACAGTCGCAAACTCCGGGCGTTCAATGAGCCGCCTTTCCGCTAAGCGCGGGGATGTGCGTTGCGATAGATATCGAGCAGATGCGCAGCATCGACTGATGTATAGATTTGTGTCGAAGACAGGCTCGCATGGCCAAGCAGTTCCTGAAGACTGCGCAAGTCGGCACCCCGCGCGAGCAAATGCGTTGCAAAACTATGGCGCAGCGCGTGCGGCGTTGTCCGCATCGCCAGCCCGAGCCGCCCCCGCGCCACGCGAACCGAACGGCGAATGATCGCCGGGTTCAGCGGACCACCACGCGCGCCTTTGAACAGGGGCTCACTGCGCAAGATCGGATGCGGGCACAGCTCGGCATAGGTCTCGATCGCGGCTCGGACTTGCGGCAATAACGGCACCAGCCGCGTTTTCTCGCGCTTTCCGGTCACCGATATTGTCGCGCCCAAAGGCATGATCGCACCTGTCAGTTCCGTCGCTTCACCGATCCGCAACCCTGCACCATAAAGCAGCAACAAGACCGCCCAATCGCGCGCCGACACCCATGCTTCGTCCTGTGCCGCCGCGACATCTTCGGCCAGCGCCATTGCCTCTGACGGCGAAATCGGACGCGGCACGCCCTTTTTAACACGTGGGCCTTTCATGCGCGGATTGGCATCGGCACCGCCGATAAAGGCGAGGAAACATCGCACTGCGGACAATTCGCGTGCCGCGCTTGCATTGCAAAGCCCCTCGCTGCGCCGCGCCGATAGAAATCCGCGCAATTCTGACTGCGCGGGCACGCGAACACTGCCCAGATGCTCGGCGAGTCGCTCTGCCGTGGCGACATAGGCGCGGATCGTATGCACTGACCGCCGTCGGTCGCGCGAGAGGTGCTCGGCAAATGCCTGCACCTGCTCCGTCACCCGATGCTCTGTCCGGTTTTCGCCCAATCGGCCATGAATCCCGTTATTCCCTTGTCGGTCAGCGGATGATTGAACAGCGCTTTTATCACTGATGGCGGTGCCGTCATTACGTCGGCGCCAATCCGCGCACTTTCGAGAATATGGACGGGGTGGCGGACGCTTGCGACCAGGATCTCGGTATCGAATGCGTAATTGTCATAGATCAGTCGGATGTCGCGGATCAGATCCATGCCGTCCTGCCCGATGTCGTCGAGCCGCCCGACGAACGGCGATATAAAAGTCGCGCCTGCCTTGGCAGCCAGCAAAGCCTGCGCCGGCGCAAAGCACAACGTCACGTTGACCATCGTCCCGTCACTTGTCAGCGCTTTGCAAGTCTTGAGCCCATCGATCGTCAGCGGGACCTTGATACAAACGTTGCTCGCCAGCTTACGCAGGATTTCGGCCTCGCGCATCATGCCAGCGTGGTCGAGCGCAACAACTTCCGCTGATACCGGCCCTTCGACGAGCGCACAAATCTCCTTGACCACTTCGATAAACTGCCGCCCCGATTTCGCGATCAGCGACGGATTGGTCGTAACCCCATCAAGGAGACCGGTTGCGGCCAGTTCAGCGATGTCGGCAGTGTCAGCAGTATCGACGAAAAATTTCATGCAGGTCGCTCCTTATCCGGGTGCCCTACTTGGCCAAGCCGAAAACCGCTATCAATAAAGGATCGCCGGTTGCTTGCGGGTTTGCGCGGATCGCGGCTTCCTCGCTCGCGATGGCGCGATAAATACCGTCGGACGCTTTTCTTGTCACATCATCACGCAACCCTGCGAAATCGATGCCCGTCGCGATCTCGAGCGCTTGGGTCACGACAGTCGAGTCGAACAGTTTCAGGCCATCGGCGACTCCGGGAAGCATCGTATCGATCAGGCGCGTGCCGATCGCCATGCTCAGCCGATCGGTCGCCGCACGCGACCCACCACGAACGAGCGACAGTGCATCTTCAATCGTCAGCGAAGCAATCGCATCGGTCACGATGGGCGCTGCCAATAATGCACCGCGCTCGGCCGCTCGGTTTACTTGCCGCGTCAGACGCGACTGAAAGGCATCGCTTCGCAGGACCATGGCGACGAGGTTTCCGGTTCGCGCTCCACCCAGCTGATCCGGTACGCTGATGCGAGCGATCTGACTGTCGAAAAATCCGTTTTCACGCATCAGTCCTGCGAATGCGCGTTGCGACGACAATGTGAGAAGACGGCGGATTGCTTCGACAAGGCTGAACCCGCCAGTGCCCGCGCATCCCGGCAGAGCGATCAGCGGCAAAAGCACAGCGCCTACGATCATGGTGCGACGTTCGATGATCACGCGTCTCTCTCCTGCTGACGAGGTGCCCTGATGCGTCTAAGGGACACAAATGTCACGCGCCCGCGTTCTCCTGCTTAATTCCGCATTGGGACCACTCGATTACCGCGTTCCTCGTGGCCTCGTCGTTGCTCCGGGGTCGATCGTGCTGGCACCGCTCGGGCCGCGGCAACTCGCAGGCGTCGTCTGGGAAGCTGACCGGATGCCGTCGGATGCCGAAGTTGGCGACAATCGCCTTCGCAACCTGCTGTCAGTTTACGATGCGCCGCCGATACCCGCGCCGTTGCGACGGCTGATCGAATGGACCGCCGATTATTACCTCGCGCCGCCCGCCGCTGTACTGCGCATGGCAATGCCGGGAATGTCCGCGCTCGATGATCGCCGCGTTATAATCGAATATCGGGCAAGCGGCGTGATGCCTGCGCGCCTGACCCCGCAGCGGTTTCAGGCGCTCGAACGGATCGGCGAACGACAGGGCCTGATCCGCGAACTCGCACTCATTGCTGATGTATCGGATGCGGTCATCCGCGGTCTGGTGAAATCTGGAG